>CAZCPP010000114.1:0-10847 GCA_964500655.1 uncultured Anaerolineaceae bacterium
AGAAGTGCTTATGATGAACTCCAACTGCTCAAAGCCGCGTAACATCAGTTAATAATCTTCGCGATCCTGCTTTTATCTGTGATGCTACTGGAAAAATCATGCTCAGCAACCCAGCTTTTATTCAGCTAGCAACTCCAGGTGATGAAAAACAAATTATATTCTCCGTATTTACCGACCTTCAGGATACAACTTTGGAATCTGTTTTAGAAGAGAAATCTGCTGAATCATTGGAGGTAAATATCATCGTAAATAAACAAGAAATACCTTATCTGCTATCTCTCAGTCCAATAATCACGGAAACCCGTCAGATATTGATTGCTGGAGTAGCCCAAAACCTGAGTGAACAAATCCATCAGCGCAATACAATTCAAGCTGCTTATGATGAACTGAATAAAGTCCATAATCAATTAGAAGAACTTAATGTCGGGTTAGAACATAAAGTGAGTGAACGTACGACCACTCTTATGGATGCCTATCGGCGCCTTGAAGTACAAAATAAAATTTTACAGGAGCTTGATCAGCTCAAGAGCGATTTTGTTTCTATGGTTTCGCATGAACTACGCAACCCGCTTAACAATTTGGGAGGCGGCTTGGAATTGCTGCTTTCAAAATCGAAAAGCCGAAGGACAGATAAGAATACACTAGGATTGATGCAGACTGAAGTTCGAAGATTGACGCGTTTTGTAGAATCGATTCTGGACGTATCTGCGATTGAAGCAGGCCGGCTTGAGCTGCAATTCACCTCCTTATCGCTTGAGACAGTATTTAAAAACATTAGTCAGCATTGGGGTACTTCCGATGGTTTTGAGAGGATAAAGGTAGATTTGCATCCGGATTTGCCAAAAGTAATAGCGGCGCAGAGTGCTTTGGAAAGTGTCTTGCGCCATCTTGTGGATAACGCTATCAAATATGCACCGGATGGCCCGATTATCGTTAGTGCAACGAAACAAAAACGACGGGCTTGCATCGAGGTTCGGGACTTTGGGCCTGGTATTCCTGAAGATAAACGGAAACTACTTTTTGAGCGTTTTCAACGCCTAGACGTGAAAGATTCCCAATCTGTTTACGGATATGGATTGGGACTCTATCTTTCCAACCGTTTACTGGAAGGGATGGGTAGCAAATTAAGATTTGATGCACCAGCCGATGGAGGAGCACAGTTTTCCTTTTTTTTGAAGGTGGCATAGATATGAATAAAATCCTGCTGATTGACGATGATCCAACATTATTAAAAATACTAGGCGAATATTTGGAGGGTGATGATTTTGATGTGATAGGAGCATTGAGCGGATCGGCTGGATTGCGGCTGGCGTATGAGCAGAGACCAGATCTGATTTTACTTGATGTGATGCTACCGGGAATGGATGGCTGGGAAGTGTGCGCCCGCCTACGTGAAATGAGCAAGGTACCTATTATCATGTTGACTGCAAAAACAACTGAGGCCGATAAATTGCGCGGATTTCGATTGGGAGTTGACGATTATGTGACCAAACCCTTCAGCTTTGCAGAGCTAGTAGCACGCGTCCATGCTGTCTTGGCAAGATCAGAGAATAACGGCTCTGGTACTGGGTATTTGATTCATGGGGAAGTGACCCTAGACACGGAAAGATATCAAGCGTATTTTATGGAAAAAACTCTAGATCTAACCCCAACGGAATATCGTTTGCTAGAGGCGCTTGTGTTACGAAAGGGAAAAGTAGCCTCCGAACAGGAGTTGGTTCAGGAAGTATGGGCAAAGCACCGCTCGGAGGATACCGCCCTAGTTCGGCGCTATATTTTGATGCTTCGAAGAAAAATTGAGACCGACCCATCCAATCCGAAACATATCCTAACCGTGCGTGGATTCGGTTATAGATTGGGAACAGGCCCCCTCCCAAGGTTGGATAAAAAATGAAGGTTCTTTCTAGAAGTTTTTGCTCAGTTTAATTAAAAAGGTACAGATGCAACAAAATTGCAGAAAGGATTATTATCGGTATAAATAGAACATAATGGTAAGTATCATAAATGGTGCGTATGGAATCGGAGTGTAAGCACTGTAACGTTTACGTAGAAGCATATATACAATAACTAACAAACTTCCAATCCCACCTGCAAAAATAGTGAATAATATCCCGGCAAGAATAACTGGCCAGCCTAGCAATAGTCCCGTAATACCGGATAAGTTGACGTCCCCAAAGCCTAGTGCCACCTCGTCAATCGGTTGGCCTCGCCGCTTTGACATATACCGGGAGAATAATTCTCCCAAATAGTATAACAAAAGCATAAACCCGAATCCAAATGCTCCTCCAAGTAACGTTGGTACCAACCCATGGGCATAGATACCAATCACAAGAGCGAGTACAGCCCCTGTATAGCTGACGGGATGCATGATAAGCCGATGCTCTAAATCGATTACAAATACAACACCTAGATAGCTTAGAAGTAAATACCCTAGCCAAAAACCTGTTCGGCTAGGTGGTGCCAGCCAGATGTACACTGTGGCTGTTAGTACAACCAGGATTACGCTATAAGTGCGAATATTTCGTTTTTGTCCACAAGAATGGCAATAACGTAAGAAAAGATAATCCATCCAGGGGGTAGACATATCACAGTGAGGGCAAGTTGGTTGGCTGAAGCGGCGGGTTTTAGGTAATATGTCCGAAATATAATTTATCACGTAACCAGCCAATACACCCAAGAGAATTGGTGCAAGAATATCCATGCAGGCATAATAACATAATCTAATCAAGTCTAGCCTATTCAAAGATAGAATGTAAGTCTATTGTAATGGTAGAAAATAAGGCTGAGTTATAAATAACTCAAATCAGGCTTTAGCTTGGCGAAATGCTTAATCTGTCTTAGAATTATCTCAACTTACAGGAGATATAATGGATAAATTTATTATTGAAGGTGGTATTCCACTCCACGGAGATGTCACCCCCTCTGGAAATAAAAATGCTGCCTTGCCAATTTTAGCTGCATGTCTGCTGACAGATGAGGCGGTGATTTTACACAATGTCCCTCAGATTAGGGATGTGATTGTTATGCGGAGGTTATTGGAAAGTCTTGGCGTAAGTGTTAATACTTTAGATGAAAATTCCTGGCGGCTTACTGCTCGAAATGTGAAGGCTGCAAATTTGGATCCAGAATTGTGTAAACGTATTCGTGCGTCGATTCTTTTGGCTGGTCCGATGTTATCTCGTGTGGGAAAATTGCAGATTCCACCTCCTGGTGGAGATGTTATCGGTCGCAGGCGTTTAGATACTCATTTATTGGGATTAAAGGCATTGGGAGCAAAGATTCGTTACGAGCGAACATTAGATTTCAGCGCAAAAAAACTAATCGGTACGGATATTCTATTAGATGAAGCCAGTGTCACGGCGACTGAAAATATCATCATGGCCGCGGTGACTGCAAAAGGGGAAACAATAATTAGGAATGCCGCCTCTGAACCGCATGTGCAAGAACTTTGCCAACTGCTCAATAGTATGGGGGGGAAAATCAGCGATATCGGATCAAACACGCTCCATGTTGAAGGTGTGACGTCTTTAAATGGCGCTGAACACACAATTGGCTCAGATTTATTGGAAGTTATCAGCTTGGTGGGGGCAACAGTTGTCACTCGTGGACAAGTACGAATTCGAAATGTTGGAATTCAGCATTTGGAGATGATTTCACAGGTTTTTCGACGTATGGGCGTTTTTTGGAACATAGAAGGGAATGACTTGCTTGTACCCGAAATACAACCAAGGGAGGTTGTATTCGATATTGACGGAGCTGTTCCGGAGATTAAAACAAATGTTTGGCCTGCCTTCCCAACCGACTTAATCAGTATTGCCATCACAGTTGCTACGCAAATGACCGGATCTATATTATTTCACGATTGGATGTTCTCAGGGCGTATGTATTTTACTGATAAGCTGGTAGGAATGGGAGCACGCATTATTTTATGCGATCCTTATCGATGTCTAGTTCAAGGGCCCAGCGCTTTGTTTGCAGAAGATTTAGAAAGCCCAGATATTCGGGCCGGTATGGCTCTCTTGTTAGCTACTCTTGCGGCAAATGGAGAATCAATAATTAGAAATGTACGGCAAATTGATCGAGGCTATGAACGCGTGGACGAAAAGTTGCGTTCCCTAGGGGCAAACATCGTACGAACGAGTGAATAGTATAACCGGCACCTTTGAACATTATTGGTAATACACAACATATTAGCCCCAGACCTTTACATCTGGGGCTAATATGTTGTTAAACTTTGTTGGTTAAGGCCCTACCATTTTTAACGTAGTTTCTCTAATTAGTATTGACCATTTATCTGGATTATTTGGCTTCCATGGGCCTCCCTGCGCCGTAGTTGGTTTTTTGGGATCATTGATCCAGGCATATCCATACATAACACCTTGTGGAAATCTAACTAATATTGAGCCTTTTGCCGGAACATTATATGCACGATACCCGCACATGGCAAATGGGGTTTTTTCGAGGTAAATCGAAATAGTGACTGGAGCTTTTGTTTCATTAACTAGCTTTAAAGGAAAATCTGGCCCATCTGGTTCAGCTTGTAATAGCCTATCGCATTCATCTTTTTCTGCAGTTGTAGTTGGAACACCTACTGGTAGAGTGGGGGTTGGTAAAAAGAGTGGCATAGTAGTAAATGTAGGCGACGGTAACGGCGTGTTTGTTGGTGGAATTGGAGTCGCTGTTGGGATAGCAGCCTGGGTTTCAGCAACCATTGTCCATGCTGCAGCTTCTGCCGTCCCTTGAACATCTTCTGCGCTCATTGTAGGTTCTGGTTCAGGACCGCATGCGCTGAGAAGAAGCGCACCCATTGAAATTATCAACAAATATTGTTTCACGATTTTTCTCCTTTGATAAAAAGAAAATACTAATATATATTTATACTTTTATTGGCTAGGGTTGTTATCATATAGCATGTGTGTACCGTATTTTACCCTGAGTTTTAACCCATCGGTCAATTGATCAAATACGCTGTTGTTTATTGTATCCATTGAAACTCCAAAAAGTGCTAACACCGCTTCCCCGGTGTGCACTTCATAATTAATGTTGGAGAAATACTTCAAGGTACTGTCATTCAGTTCAGTATCTAGGAATATAATATAACTTGAACGATCCGTAGTGCTATAGACTGCAGGTGGGCTGTTGGTATATATTTTTATTTTTTCTGGTAATTGGCGGATATGATTTGCTATTGTTGATTTTTGAAATCTGACACTCGTATATCCCAATCCATCTTGACGTAATTTGACAACAACTTGATAGTAATTAATTGATGATGAAAAAAACAATATGAAGACTACAATACTGACCAACACACGAGCTTTCATATTTTGAGTGATCCATACCCAGGCGAACAAGGTAACAAATAAGATTAACAATGCAATGTAAATTGGTGACAATATGCGATCTTGAAATTTCGTGGTTCCGTCAAAAAACGACATTGAAGCGATAATTGAGCCACTGTAGATTAATAAAAATACTCCAGTTGTAAATGCATATGGATTTGGTTTAGGAATCCTTGGCGGCCTAATAAAATTCATAATTCCAGTGTATCCAGTCCAAGCTAATACAACACAAAAGATGAGGCCAAGGATTGAGGCACTGAGCAAATAATAATTGAAATCTGTATTATGAATAGGAATCAACCAATCTATAAAATTGGTTAAACCAAACCTGATATTATCAATTGAAATGGGATGCCAACTGATGCCTCGATTGGTTGCCATACCTGTCAAATGTTGGTTCCTGTAGATCCATGCCAGTAGCAAAGGGAGCGCAAAAAGTAAAAATATACCAAGTGCACCCAGTCTTTTACGCCAAGTTGAGATGAAAATGATTAGTGTAACCAAAATTGTCACAAGCACGGCTAAACCCACATATCTAGTGATTAGTGTTAAACCGGTAACAAGTCCGGCCAGAACAAGTAAATGAGTAATTTTATTATTTATATAGCGCCCAATTAAGAGGATGCTACTGATCAATAATAAAATAAATAACGGTTCGCTAATGGCATAGGCATGAACGCGAAGCAACGTTCCGTCAAGAGTAAATCCAAGTGCCAATAGAACTCCTACAAGTTTACGGCTAGTCATTCTCCATCCTAATATTCCCATGAGGAATATATTTCCGCTATATAAAAAAATATTCAGAGCGCGAATTCCTCTTGCTGGATCCAGGCCGAATACTCCCATTAGAGCAAGAATTGAAGAGAGAAGAGGTGGGTAGTGAATAATCGGCTCTGTGTTGGATGCTAACCAAATTTCACTATATCCGGTGCCAGCTAAAACTGAACGAGCGCCCGCGATGTAAGCTGTGGAATCATTTATTTGCCCCATTCCCATTGGGGTAGAAATGGCAAGAATAATTCCCCCAAATACGCTTATAAGTATCAAACCAATGAAAAATGGTAACGCTTTCAAGCGGCTTCGATTAACTGCTTTTCCCATTTCCACGCCTTTCAAGCGAGGCTTAAAAAATCAATTTATTTGTAGTTTACAAAAAATCTAAAATAAAAATTAGCAATTTGGTGCACACCCAGCCTTTAAGATGATGCGGTCATTTTCTACCCAGAGAGTATAGTTACCGGTTCGATTGATTACGTCTCCTCCAAATACTTTAAAATCCTTTTTTCCGTCTACAAATGCTCCTGCAGAGAACGTACCCATGGGAACTGATATTGTTGTAGCATTATCGAATTGCGCACCGATATACCCGCATTGCCCCATGGTTGTGTTAAAGAATAGAGAAATCGTAACCAATCCCTTCGGTTTTGTACTGTTCTTGATTGTCATTTTAGCGCTATCACCATCCCATTTCGTTAAGGGCTGGTTACAATCACCTGATGCGGAGGCAGGCACTGTTGTGTTTGTTGGAATTACACCTACCGCCAGCGTGCCTAACGTAGGAGTAGTGATCAAGCCAATCGGTCCAATCGTGCTTGTAGCGAAAGGAGTAGCTGAGGGTGCAGCGGTGGGAGGTATTGTAGTTGCTGTTGGAATTGCAGCTTGTGTTTCTGCTACCATTGTCATAGCGGCAGCCAGAGCTGTTCCCTGAACATTTGCAGGATCCATTGTAGGTTCAGAGGCAGTACCACAAGCTGTCAGTACGAAGACAATAGTTGTAAAAATTACCAAAACGCGTTTCATCGTATTATTATCTCCAATATAGTTATTTTATTGAAACTTTTTTCTTTTCAAAAGTGATTTCAACCAAATCACCTTTACCTAAATTAAACCAACCCTCGAATTTCTTACCACCCACATATGCCCTGTAGAAATAATTTCCAGCCGGAGCAGGAGCACGTAATTGTTTGTCTACCGGGTATTCAAGAATTGTCTTGTAGCCATCAAGGGTTGTACATTGTAAAGAAATATATACATCTGCTTTTGATTTATTAATTAATCTAACCCTTCCGGAAGGAATTGAGGGCGGTAATGTGCCGTAAAAACGAGCATACAGTGTTTCTGTAGCTGTAGGTGTTGCAGATTTGGTCGCAGTAGGTACCGTACCGGTTTCAGTTACAGTCGGCGTAAATGCTGTTCCCGTGATAGCAGTTGCCGTTTCAGGTGTTCCTGTATTTGTTTCAGTTGCGTTTGGATCAGGTGTCAACGTGTCGGTTGCCGTTGCATTTGGATCGATGGTCGAGGTGGTGGTTTCAGTGACAGTGGATGTAACTAATTCGGTTTCGGTCGGCTCTGGAGTGTTGGTAGCAGGTTCCAGTGTTGGAGTGGGAAGCGCATTGAGTGTCTCTACAGCCAAAGTTGCGGCCAAGGCCTCGTCAGTAGCCTGAACATCAACTGCAGGAGCCTTCTCAGATTGTTGCAGGGAAGGCAAGGTAGGGATACAGGCGCTTAGAATGAATGTCACCGCTAGAAAATGGACCGATATCCGCTTCATATCCTACTCCTTTTTCTTTATGATTGTTCAACAACTTCCAGGAACTGACCCAGAACATCACGCAGCATACGTTCTGGAAGTGCGCCAACCTGACGGTGTAATACTTTGCCATCAGAAACAAACAACATAGTCGGAATACCTTGAACGCCGAAATTTCCAGCCCATTCAGGATGTTCGTCAGTATTTACCTTAGTGATCAGGACTTTCCCTGCAAATTCCTTGGCTAATTTATCAAGAATTGGAGCAACCATTTTACAAGGACCACACCAAGGTGCCCAAAAGTCTACAATGACTGGCAATTCTGCTTTAAGTACAGTTTTTTCAAAGGCTTCATCAGTAACATGAACGGGTTCTTCAACCATATACTTACCTTTCGAGGTTGTTACCCTCAGGCGCGGCTTGGCCAGGCTTGAGTATCTTATATGATGATGAAATTCTTGCTGTATTACTAAGCATAACACTTACTGAGCAATGTTTTTCTTCAGAAAGCTGTATAGCTTGTTCAATATCCTTATCTTTAAGATCATCACCCCAAAGCAGGTATTCTACTTCAATATCTGTATAAACCATAGGGGGGGAAGGTTGGCGCTTGCCACGCACATTACTTTGAAATTTACAAGAACAACTTTTTTCTTTTGAAGGATAGAAACAATATCTATTCCTGTGCAACCTGCTAATCCGATTAGAATTAGTTGCATTGGACCAATTCCAGATGAATTTCCTGTCGCACCCATATGGACAGTACCACCATCGGCAATCTCTCCTACGAAGTTCAAGTCACCTTGCCAGGTTGCTGATACTGCCTTCCAATTGACAGTCATCATGTCCTTGCAACATGTGAGTATATCATAAAACGACTTTTCCCCCATGATATAATAGCCCGTCATGTCTGAAATGGTTGCCCGTTGGCGTAGTGGATTAGCAAAAACAAGCAAAGCAACTTTTGGGAAGATTGCTGGTTTACTGGGCGCCACGGAGATCACTGCTGAAACTTGGGATGAATTGGAAGCGTTGCTCATTCAAGCCGACTTGGGTATCGTAACAGCTTTAGAGGTGATCGAATCCCTGAAACGCATCGTGCGAATCGAAGGCCTGCTTCGCTCCGAAGAATTGAAAAATTCCCTTCGGGAGGAATTACGCAAACGTCTCGATCAACCCCCCGCTGTTACGTGGACTGAGCACCCATCTGTGCTATTGGTTGTGGGTGCAAATGGATCAGGCAAAACGACGACCATTGCCAAGTTAGGTAATCGTTTTCTAGATGAAGGCATATCAATTATTTTTGGTGCAGCTGACACTTTTCGCGCAGCAGCTGTAGATCAGCTTCAGGTTTGGGGGGATAGACTCAAAGTCGATGTTGTGGCAGGTGCTATGGAAAGTGATCCTGGAGCAGTGGCGTACAATGCAGTGCAAGCAGGCATTGCTCGAGGTGTAGACATAGTCGTTATTGATACAGCTGGTCGCTTACATACACGCTATAATCTAATGGAAGAGTTGAAAAAAGTTCACCGCGTAGTAGGAAAGGCTCTACCTGGAGCGCCACATGCAGTCTGGTTAGTACTGGATGCCACAACCGGGCAGAATGCATTACAACAAGCTCATGCTTTTAAAGATACTGTGAATATATCGGGTGTGATTTTGGCAAAACTAGATACTTCAGCCCGTGGAGGCATGGCATTTGCCATAAAACGTGAACTTGGGTTGCCAATATTATTTGCTGGTCTGGGTGAAAACCCTGAAGATTTACAACCCTTTGATCCCAACCTTTTTATAGATGGAATATTATCTGCCGGGTAGTTGGAGGAAAAATGCAAGATTTGCTTAATCGTTTGAAAGAAGCAGGGGAACTGACGCAGCACCTTATGGTGCGTCTTTGACTACGCAAAAAAAGAAAAAAAACTTGCAGAAATTGACCAGGAGATGGCGGCCCCCACCTTTTGGGATGAGCCGGCTGTTGCACAACGTACGATCAAGGTTTCTAATGTGTTACGCGAAGAGGTGGAGTCTTGGAGTAAATTTCTACGTCGAATCCAAGATACGACAGAGTTAGCACAGCTCGGTGATGAAAGTTTACGCATTGACCTTGAAAACGAGATCGAGAGTATAGAAAAAGAGTTAGAAAAGCGTTCCTTCACAGCTATGCTTTCTGGACGCTACGATTCTGAAAACGCGTTACTGGCAATCCACGCAGGTGCAGGCGGTACAGATTCGCAAGATTGGGCCGAAATGATGCAGCGTATGTACCTTCGTTGGGCAGAAGCGCATGACTTTGAGACCGAGATTCTTGATATGACGGAAGGGGAAGAAGCGGGTATAAAATCTGTTACGATTGCGGTGGATGGAAATTATGCGTTCGGGTATTTACGTTCAGAAAAAGGTGTACATCGATTGGTGCGACTTTCTCCTTTCGATGCGGCTCATCGAAGGCATACATCATTTGCGCTAGTGGAAGTTCTTCCTCAGATTGCGATGGATGACCCTGAGATCGAAATTTCTTCGAGTGATTTAAAAATTGATGTTTTCAAGTCTTCTGGTGCGGGGGGGCAGAGTGTCCAGAAGAATTCGACGGCTGTTCGTATCACCCATATACCGACTGGAATCGTGGTCAGTTGCCAAAATGAACGCTCTCAATTGCAAAACAAAGAGAATGCTATGCGGGTTCTCAGAGCACGACTATTAGAATTAAAACAATCCGAGAAAGATGAAGAGGTTGCGTCTTTACGTGGTGAGTACACCAAAGCTGAGTGGGGGAGCCAGATCCGCTCCTATGTTTTACACCCCTATCAGATGGTTAAAGACCACCGTACTGAATATGAGTGGGGGAATGCTCAAGCTGTACTGAATGGCGATCTTGACAACTTCATGGAAGCTTTTCTAAAACAAATCAAGGCAATTTGATAACTAGTGCATAGTTAAGATAAATCTTGTCAAAACAGAGAAATGTGTCATACTGC
>CAZCPP010000115.1:0-10820 GCA_964500655.1 uncultured Anaerolineaceae bacterium
CGGCTCTTGTCTTTCATGCCACTTTGTCATGTTTTTTATGCAACTTTGGGGTTGACTTGGATGCAACATTGTCCTTATTAAAAAAGCTGGCAATTTCATTTCCGACAACATTGGCTATGCGTTGGACCAAAATATCCATTCCATTCAAAGCTAAATTTTGATGATATGTTGTTTCGCCATTACCAAGCGTTCTTTTGATATCGGTGAGGCGCATGCCCTCTTTTTTAAATTTTTGGATTTTTTCAAGAATAAAGATGTGTTCGTTCGTATAACGTCGCTGCCCCCCCTTGGTTCTTAGGGGCACCAGAGCGCCCTCAAGTTCTTTCTCCCAGAACCTCAATGTGGGCTTGGGAATCTTCAACATCATACTTAGCTGCTGAATCGTGTACAATTGATCGGTTTGGGGTGATGGTATCATTCGGGTAGGCTTGCCCAGGCGGAGGGGCTCCGCCCCCTTGAGTTACAACCCATTATCATCAATAACCTATTGTAATTTAAGAGTTTTTATTATCTCCTCTGCAAGCCGGATGTATATTGAGCATTTACGGTCGGCCAAGCAGAAAAAGATAAAGCCCTGTGGAAAAATTTTCCTTAAACTTTAACTTTGACTTGAAATATGCAAGATGAGTGCCAGGCAGTTTAAAACAATTTTTAACTATATTATCAGCATGATATATATGTGGATGAATGGCCGGCGGGAGGAGATAGCCATGTTTTTGACGCTTAAAGTTGAAGAATTTGCTGCTTTGTTTCTCAAAATGGTAAGAGTTTTAGCTCTGGGATTTTTTAATCCACAGATTACCCCGATGAAATAGAAAAGCAAAAGGCATCAGTGGAATATCTACATGGAAGAGGCTTCTTCAAAGGGGCATCCAAGTGCGGTGTTAGTCTTTGTTCCCGATAACAAGGTGTCTCACGTATACTGATGCCCATTCGCGACTTTCCATTCACATGTATTCAATCCGGTGGCACTCCACGGCCGTGGCTTCCCATCAGGGCACCAGAGCGCCTTCAAGTTCTTTATTTTGTCAAATTCAATACTTGTTCATTGAACGTGTGCCAGCACTCAGCCGTTTTAAACGGGTCTGGGATGAATGATGGCATTGTCATTTCATCAGTCCATGCAGGTACTGGAGTCGAACCACCACTACGAATCCTTCTCAAATGGTATCGGGAAGCCTCCAGGCATGGGTGCCTCAGATGTGCCATGTGTGCATCAACCTGCAAAGCTTCGCTGAGCAACCCCATGTTAGCCGCGGCAATCAGGAAGTAAGCCCAAATTATTGGATCCTGCATTGTTGTGAATCCCGATTGAGCACAAAATTGAATTGTCTGAAGGAAAAGGTTGTATACATCCTGCACGCTTCCTTGTTTCAAACCAATCAGCCCGAAACCAAAATTAGCTTCTGGAAAATATGGTACTGCTTCTAAAGCGCGCCTAAATGTCGGCACTGCTTCGGTGATTTTTCCTGAGTATACCAAATTTAGTGCGTTATGCAGCACATAAATAATAGGGCTATGGGGGAAGCTCGATGACAAAACATTACTTCCCTTTGGTGCCAACCCAAGCGGCCCCAACAGGGAGTGCTGCACAATCACCTCATCATCTCGCTTTTGCCTCCACAAATTGTACCATTGGGCAATAGCGACAAAGTCATGGTCAAAAACTTCGCCTTGCATATGATGGTAGCCAGCATCGGTTATCTCCTCCAATTTGTCGCGGTGCTCCATCAGGTAGGTCACTTTGTAGAGTATCTCTCCTTCTTCGGCCATAACACAGTTCTTCATATCCTCAAATCCATAAAGCTTCAGAATCTTAGAGGGTGGGCATACCAAGCAGGTTCGACAGGAGGGAATCTCGAAGAGTTTTAGCAGAGGCGCATCGTGAATCCCACCGCACCCGAAGGCCATCAAAGAGCGGTTCAGCATGCGTCCATAGTTTTCACCAATAAGGCTGTGAACGCCTTGGCGCGGCCGCGGAGAAGTAACAACTGGGAAACGTGGTGAAAGCTTAAGATAAGCCTGTCGGCGCCAGGGATACCGCTTGATACAAGATATGAATCCATGGCCAAGCATTGCAAGGGAAACGGTCTTCAGTTCACCATAATCTTGACACCTTAAGCGATTTCTATAGCGTGGCATCATATATATGGGTGAGAATGAATTGCCATAACTATCTTCTATCCCAGCAAGGTAATCACAGAATATTGCATCCACATTCAGCTCTTTATCGCACCATTGAAAAAATGGATGCCTTGCAGGGCTATGGATATCGTGTGAGCAATAAGCGATACGCGGAATATCTGAATCTTCAGGGATATTGATTATTGATATATCATGATTTGTCAATTCGATGCCGCTTTTAAAAACTATCAAATCAGGCACATAACGATTTACAATCTCCTGAAAATCTCCACCACCATGATATTCCGAAAAACTAAAGTGGGAAGGCATAAGCTCTCGTTTCTCTTCGATCTTGTCGTTATCAAGCCACCAAAATAGCAAATTAGGTTTTGACATATTTCGGTCCCTTTACTGCATACTCGCAGCATCCATCATTCTTTCTACTCATGAAGTTTGCTCAATTCAAACCAATTGAACTCTCTGTTGTTTTGACCGAAATTCCTCCACCAGTTGAGGTGGCAACCAGGACCAAAAAGGCGCCTGATTTTTTCCGCATTATACCACTCCGCCCAAGGCGTGCGGTTTCCATCTGTAACTTTGCCAAAATCTGCTTGGTTATCGCAGCCATACTTCTGGCAATATTCATCAAATCGCTCCCGTGGGTAGGCCAACATCATAAAGCGTCCACCTTGCTTCAAACACTTTAATAATGCAGAAATCTCACGCTGTGCGATTTCAAACGGTATATGATGGAGGGAGCCGATGGCCATAATGATATCAAATTCAAATTCGAACGAGAAACCCTTAAGATCTTCGATAAGATAGAATTCAGCCGAAATTTCTTTAAGCTTACAGATCCGTTTTACAACCTTAAGATTATCATCCACAATATCAGCAAACGTTACCTTAGCGCCCTGTTCCGTAAAGAAAATCCCGTCAATCCCAAGGCCACAGCCGATATCAAGCAATCGCTTATCAGCAACCTGATGCTGATATACTGATTGGAACCAACCACGTACCTCGGGAACTGTGGTTTGCGACATGCAATCTTCCCAGAAATCAAGCAACTCCTTATCACTCCATGATAGACAATCCGCGCTAAAGCAACGCCCCTCACGCGTACCGGGAATTTCACGCCACTTTGAACGCAAAAGCCTTATTACATCCGAATCTTCAAGAGTAGGCAATTCTTTTCCAAATGTGCTATATACTCTTTTCCTTGTCTGCTGCATGTTTTATACGCTACCTCAGTTTTCAAGTTTGCGATAAATTCGACTAAATGAACACAGAAAGTTGCATTGCATGCAGACATCTGTGATTTTTGGACCACGGATAAGGCTTCGACGTAACGCCTGATAGGCTTCCGCATTCCATATGTCCTTATGAAAGTCCCTGTTTTTCAGATCCAAAGCAATCTCATTATATCCCGGCAATTTTTCAATAAAACTGCAAACCGATTGGATATTCGACGCCTTACTATCCATTAAAGTGCGAAATGGATAATTACATATCAGTGGTAGTTTGCCCTTAGGAGGCGTTACCCATCCCCGGGCATCCTCTCCCATAGTTCTTTCACCGCATGTACTAACTTCTTGGCAGATTTCCTTGTGACCTGCGGCCACTCCCTCAACGGGGCTGTCCGGCAGAAAGACATCTTTACCCCATTGTTCGGGTTCGGCATACAAATCAAGATCCGACGAGAAAATCGCTTCGACGGCTTCCTCTCTCAACCTATCAAAATCTGAATGCAAATATGGTGGCAATTCTTTATACCCTTCATTTAGATCTTGAAGAATGGCGTTGTTGGAATTGGCTGTTGCCAGATTACGGAACCACACCTTCTCCAATCCGGATTCTTCTGCCAATCTTACAAATGACGGTATCTCTGCGATGTTATTTTTCATAACACAATAAGTTGCAAATATGCGCAAACTGCTTCCGGTTTGCTCGCACCGCCGCTTGAGCTCAGTAATGCTTTCAAGCAACCGCTCAAAACCGCCCGGCCGCGCTCCCATCACCTTTGAAAAAGTTTCGGGGGTAGCGGCATTCATACTGAAAGTGATCGTGCTCACGTTATCGATAATATCATCCATCTTTCCTGCCAAGGACAGTCCGTTGGTAACAACATATATTTGACATCGAGGATCGGTCATCTGCCGCATCCGGCGTAATGCCTCACCGATTTGTGGGTGCAAAAATGGTTCTCCGGCCGGATTGATCCCTGCGTAGGCAGTATATTTCATTAGTTCATTGTAATCGTTAACCTTATCCAGCTCCATAAATTTTAGTTTGGTTCTCCAATAACTGCAGAAGACGCACTTAATATTGCACCCCACCACCAGAGGAATACTCACATCGACGGGGTATGACTTGAGAGCCTCCCTGCCATGGTAAAACTCCCAGATATTGAGAACTCGATTATGTAACCAGGGGTCATTGCCGAAAACCCGGGCAATATCATCCTCAGTGATGCTTCCTGCCGCCGCGTACACTGACTGCTCCAATAATTCTCCTGATATAATTTGGTCTTTCAAATCATTAATCGTCGACATTATAGCTGTTCTCCTGGTGTGATGTATTGATCAACTGCCATTTCGAATTCACAAAAACCGCAGGCAGTCAGCGGATCAACGGAAAAAAGGTAACTCTTATTTAGTGTTTCCAGAGAGTTTTGCACGTCAATTCCCTCTATCTCTTGTCAGGCAATTGCATTCCTGATCTTAAAGTACTTCTTTTCATTAACAAGTTTGTATCCCCGCGCGATCACGTCTTCTAACACCACCATCGCACGCTCTAGCCCCATTTCGGTCGCTGTACCGCTAACCAATTTTGCCGTGTCTTGAAAGTCATCATCATGACCCCCTGTCATTTTTGTCAGGATAGCAGCACAAAGGCAATAATCAAGCTCGCAGGGCTTGCGTTCTTTGTTACCCGTAGCAAAGAACGTATCGGAAAGATTAAGCTTTCTGGATGCGCCCGAAGGACAAGGAGACACCACCTCGCATTCCCGGTTACGGCCGTCTCCCCAGCTGACGTGATCCTGCCCGCCGCGACAAGGCCGACCCTTGGTATATATCCCATCAAAGAGCGTCAGCACATCCATTCTTGTCACGGCCATTTTCAGGCACTTAATGCTTTCCGCAGTCGTGTAGGCGATGGGAAAGCGTTCGGCGCGCCCGTCCCAATCACCAAAAAGCGTATAGTTACGCGCTGAGATCCCTACATCACTCAATCGCCGGCCATAATCGGCAGCCTCTTCGAACCTTTCAGGGAGTAACAGATAATTTACCCAGAACCTATCGATACCCAACTTGCGCAGTAACAGACAACGCTCAAGTACTCTTTCATAGGTGATTCCGCATAAATAATGATGACTTATATTCAATGTCGCGAAATACTCGGGCGGAAAAGCGTTGAATATGCTTTTAAGTTCTTTCAACGGTAGCTGTAGATTGGTGTTGAACGAAAACCGATGTCCGAGGGTTCCAAATTCCTCTATGAATTCCCTAAGTCCGGGGGACAACAATGGCTCTCCACCTGAGAGTAGCAAATGTGTTGGCTCAGTTTGGCGAAGCGTTTTTAGTAGTAAAGGATTCTTTAGAAATATGAAATCATCCGCCTCATAATGGGTTCTGCGGTATTCAACCTGTGTGCAATATGGGCATGCGAGATTGCATCGCATTGTAGGATGAATAAGTAATGTCGGCATTAAGAGCAAATCGTCAATGTTCATATTATTCGTGCTTTCATCATTTTACTTTTTTCGTAGGCTGCCTTAACTTCGAGAAACTTTTCTTGATTGACAAGCTCATATCCATCCGCGATTATTCGCTGTGTCGTCTCGATAGCCGTTTGTTGACCTATAGGGCGAGCAGTGCCATCAACAAGCCGCTGAATATAGCCATTATCATATTTTCTGTTACCAAACCTGTTGTTCAAAAGAATAGCGCTGCTACAATATTCCATATTACAGGTTTTGAGCTTTTGCTTTCTAGTGAATAGAAACGTGTCACGCAAATCAATTGATTTGGAATATCCATTGCAACACGCAGCCACTTTTTCCAAGTCCTCAGTAAACCAGAAATTCCAATCAATCAAATCCCCTCCACCCCGACAAGGCTTTCCCTGGCTGAAGACTCCGCCGAAAACATTTGCCGCATCAATTTTCCCGGTAACCATCTCAAGAATCTCTAAGGACTCATCCACCGTGTACGCCGCCGGAAACCGCTCACTACGCCCCAAATTGAATCCCGTTAAGGGACTGGTTTGAGCTGCGAATCCTTCATTGCTGAGTTTTGTGATATGCTCCTTAATTCGTTTAAGCTGATCAGGGACCATTACATATAAAACATAGGGTGTAATTCCAAATTCACGCAACAGTTTACATCTGCGGATAATCTTTTCTGTTGAAATATTACTAAGAAAGTGGTGCGAAACCGTAACAAGGCCATAGTAATCTGCCTGACATGCGGTGAAAACCTCTTGTATCCGTCGCCAAGGTGTGGACAAGTTTGTGATGAAGGAAAACCGATGTCCATATTCACCAAATTCTTCCATGAAATCTATCAAGCCAGGCGCAATTGTCGGTTCCCCTCCAGCAATTATAAAATTGATCGGCATGCAATTCGTTATCACTTTTCGGAAAAACGGATCATTTAGAAATCCTTCAAACTTGTTAAGTTTTGCCTGATCACGAAACTGTTTCCCAATACAACAATAAGGGCATTGTAGGTTACAGCGCATGGTTGGGTAAATGAAAACCTGCGGCATTTGTATTAATTCATCAACTTTCATAATTGATTAACCTTCAGTTGGTTAATTATTGTCAAGCGAGACCTTAGAAACTGCTTCGAATTTCTCTTCGTTATACAGCCGATATCCTTTGTTTCTTATACTTCGGATAAATTCAATGGATCCATTCACACCAAGCCGAGAAAAGTCCCCGTTGAGCAACTTGGTCATATCGCCTATATCATCCTCCACCCCAGCATTATTGGCAGTGAGAATATTCGCCTGATGGCAATACTCTTGGGGGCAGGTCTTCAAGCTTCGCTTTCCTGTAACGAAATAAGTCGTTCGAATATCGATTGGCTTTGAAGTACTTTGCCCGCATGGTGCCACCAGACCTTCTATTCCATTACGCCAATAACTCCAACATAGGCTATCTTGCCCGCTTCGGCACATGCGGCCCTGTGAATATACCCCATCAAAGAAGATCAATGCCTCTCGTCGGGTGGTTATCAAATCCAACCCTCGTAGGCACTCATCTATCGTGTAAGCGCTCGGGAACGGATCCTCCCGGCCACCCCATTTCCCAAACAACGGTGTAAAGAAGACACCGAAACCACTGTCAGTGACCCTTCCGGCAAGTTCAGGAATACATTCGAGTTCTTCTGGCACCAAAACGTAGTTGACGACGCAGGGAATGCCCCATTCACGCAACAACCAACAATTCTCGATGACCGTTTCGACATTAATCCCGCTCATGAAGTGATGCGTAACGCTACAATAACCAAAGTACTCCTTTGGACAAGAGGTGAAAACCTCCTTTAATCGTTTCTTCGATACGGACAAGTTGGTAATAAAGGTAAAACGATGTCCGATTCGGCCAAATTCCTGTAAAAATGGAATGAGTCCATAAGTGGTTAGCGGCTCACCACCACCTAGGAGAATGAAATGCGTGGGCGATGCATTTAACATTATCTCGCGGAAAAGCGGCAATTCAGGAAATCCCTCGAACTGCTTGCCATCATGGTATTGTTCATGCAGGCAATAGGGACAACGCAGGTTGCAGTTCATGGTCGGATAAATCTGCATATTTGGCATTCTAAATAGCTCAGAAACATTCATATGTCTTGGTGTCCTTATACAGTATCTCCTTTGAATTGACGGAGAATACTATCCTGATTGTTAAGTAAGTAATCATGGACTTCCTCAATTCCTCTGGCGTGGTATTACTGCCGCCGGCACAGACAACGCAATCTTCAACTACGACGATACTTTCCTCCATTCTGTATCTCTTGCGTAGAAGCTGTTCTTGTTTCTGCTAAATACTTAGAAATGTCTCTTCCATGCCTATCTAGGCTAAAAAAAACATCGCTCGATATATATCTGAGGTCTTCATCTCTTGTGATAGTATCAATAGTTTCAGGCAATTTCTGTGCAACATCGTCAAATACTGAAAGCACATTATCCTGGTAGGCAATCTTAGAACCATAGTCATATATTTCTTTTGCTTCATCTCTGGGCACATTGCAGTAGATTTCATCAGGAAAATGATTGCAATTGCCAATGTCTGCGGCGTCAAAAGTTGCTTTGCTGATTCTGCCAGCCCGTAACAGTTCATTATAGAATTGGGAACCCGGCAGAGGCTTGAACCAACTGAATCCAAAAGTTGCAGGCTGAAGCTTCTCCATGAGATCAATAGTTTGCATCATGTCATTCTTGCTCTCGCCAGGGATGCCTATCATTAAGGTGATGAATAGATCTATGCCTGCGTCTTGAACCATTCTAATGGCTTTCATGTTCATTTCGACAGTAGTGCGTTTGTTGACGATTTGAAGCATCCTGTCTGAGCCGCTTTCAACGCCGATATTGAGTCGAAAGCACCCTGACTGCTTCATCAGCCTGAGAAGCTGAGAATTTACTTGATTGGCGCGAATCGCTCCTGCCCAGCGCAAACGCCCCTTCGGCATGAATTGATTAGAGCTTATCAGGCCTCGTAGTATCTCCTGGCAACGATCATGATTAACATTAAGCGTGTCATCCATGAATAGAATGGAATCGACACCAAAACCAGCGCAATGCTCTACAAGCTTGTTGACATACTGCGAGCTATGGTAAGCAATAGGTTTGTTGTAAGCGCCACCACTACTGCAAAACTTGCAGGAATAGGGGCAG
The DNA here is from genome assembly GCA_964500655.1 of uncultured Anaerolineaceae bacterium. Lineage (GTDB taxonomy): Bacteria > Chloroflexota > Anaerolineae > Anaerolineales > Villigracilaceae > JAABUE01. Next base: position 9,025 of record CAZCPP010000115.1, read on the forward strand.
CCCCGCGATGTAACAATAGTGAATGATCTTGAAAGCCACCCCAAGTTCGTGCGGGCACTCGGCTTTGTGTAGTACTCTATTGGGATTGCTTCCGGGTCGGGGAAGGCAAACTGGTCAATATTAGCTAGGGGTCTTCTATGGGAGAACCTGTGCTTTTGTCCGCGAATCATCAACCCCTTAATCGAAGTGCATAGTCTTCTTTCTTCGAGTATTTCACGGCATACAATTTCTCCCTGCCCAACACAGGCACCAGTGACATTCGGGAGAAGCTCCAGGGTCAATTGGGGGTCGGCTGTCGACTGTGCCCCACCACAGATTTGCGGAACATCTGGGAACTCAGTGGCAATATGGTCACTGAGGTATCGGCCCTGATCGAGGTTTGATGTCATCATGCTAAGCCCGATAATATCAGGGGAAAACTGACGAATCTCACCAATTAGGTGAGGAAGGAAATCAGGGCTTCCGCATCTTTCGAGAATATCGCGGCACTCGATTAGCAGCGCTTCATATCCCCATTTCCGTAGGCTTGAAACTATAGCGACAGCCCCAAAGGCTGGGAAACGCGCGAAGATCCATTTTGGATACCGGAAGTATCTAATCTCAGTAGGGTCCAGCGGGACAATGATCAAGAGCTTTATCATATAAAATTCTTCATATCGATGCACTGATAGCGATTTTAATTCTACGAAATTTCTCTTCATTCACCAAACGCAATCCTTTCGCCTGCACCTCGCGGACGAAAGACATGACTCTTTCTATACCGAGTGGTTCTGCTGTGCCGGCGATCAATTCCGGTAATCCGCTGCAATCCTCATCCATGCCGCTGACGAACTTAGAGAACAATGCTCCGGCGCAGTACTCCAACTTACAAGGACTGCGTTCCGGATTTCCTGTGATGAAAGAAGTGTCTTCAAGCCGCATCGGGTTACCATCTCCATGGCAGCACGGAGATACTAAGCCATCTATGCCATATCTCCAATAACTCCAGACACAATGCTCGCGCCCACCTCTGCAAAGACTGCCTGTAGCATAGACACCATCAAAGAGCTCAATTGCTTCACGCCGGGTCGTGCACATACTGAGGATTTCTATATCCTCGTCTAGGGTATATGCGGTAGGGAAGCGGCCCTGGCGCCCACTCCATTCACCATAAAGAGGTTTAATAATCCAGTTGATGCCATGTTCACGTAGTTTCGCAACAAAACCAGAAACGCGATCAAACTCACCTGGCAATAATACATAATTGATGAAGTGACTGATTTCCAACTGGCGAAGCAAAAGGCAGCGCTTAATCACATCTTCGATGCGAATCCCACTTTGGAAGTGGTGAGAAATGAGAAGGTAGGAAATGTATTCGCAAGGGAAGCTGTCGAAAAAGTCCTTAATTCGTGGAATCGGAAATGACAGATTGGTCAATAAAGAGAACCTATGGCCTATCCTCCCAAAGTCCTTTATGAAAGTGGACAAACCATCAGCGAGCATTGGTTCGCCGCCGCTGAGTATCAAGTGGGTTGGTGCGCAGTTCTGAAGCGTATTCCGAAATAGTGGTAATTGAAGAAAATTAACTGTATCTGGATCGCTAGCATGCAGTCGGAATTTTTTCAGAATGCAATAGTCACAATTGAGATTACATCGCATTGTTGGGTAGATCGTCATGAGTGGCATGGCATTGAGTTCTTCAACAGACATTTTCATCAAATGTTCTCCAGTTCACCGCTAGGATCAGATGATCTTATTAAAACTCTATAGTTGCATAAAAATGTGAGAAAAAGAAGAGTAAAAAGCTTGCGAAGGCC
>CAZCPP010000116.1:0-10816 GCA_964500655.1 uncultured Anaerolineaceae bacterium
CCCTATTATATTAAATTTCTAAGGGGCTGTCTCCTCGACTTTTGGGACAGCCCCATCAAGACGTAAATCGCGACCAAAAATGATAGCAGGCTCGACCATATCCGATCCCGGTGGAGGGGCCAAAAGGTACATATTTGCGCTTTCAGATCCATCTGGCCGCACATAACGGCCAAAGGCGACACACCAAATTTCAGTTTCATCTACTCCGGGAACCACCTCTGCTTTGTTGGTCAGTCGCTCGTTCGGGTAGTAGCCGTCTAAAAATAGCCAGCCGTCATAGCGCCATAAACCCAGCATCTCGTCTAGCGCATCGTTCAAGGAAGCTTGTAAATTAACCACGGCCATGAAGATGGCCCCTGCCATCGTTAGCGTGAAAAGTGACAAAATCAGGCGGCCGCGTTTTCGAAAAGGGTTTCGAATAGCAAGTAACACATCCCGCGTCAGCGTAGGGAAATATTTTAATAACCTGTCGATCAAACCGGCGCCCTGCCAAAGCTGACTGATACCGTATTCGCTTAAAACCATTGCAGGGGAGATCCTGGTGTCATTCAGAATCGAGGGGGCAGCCGCCAGCACCGGGACGATCAATCCCACTCCAAACTGTAAAAGTAACGATTGGGTGGTGTACTCGACTTGGGGCGGATTGAAATTGATCAATTCAGCTACGAAGCGTGCCAGGGCGTCGGCACCGATCAGACTGAGTGGGATTGCAATAAAACAGGCCAGCAAACCCAAAATCAGAACCATGCCAAAGTACAGGCCTATGATCTGGTACGCTCTAGCTCCAATCGCTTTCATAATGCCGATCTGGCGTTCCTGCTGGGCGATCAAGGCCGAAATAACATTGACCACCAGGAAAGCACTCAACAGCAACGCTAGCGTCGCCAGGGTGCCAAGTAAAATCAGTATGGTCTGAATGATGTAATTGAGTGGATGCCGGCCTTGATCGGGCAATGTTTTCTGGTAAACCGGCAAGCCTAAGCCTTCAATACGATTCTCAACCTTTTCTGCTACGTCCCGAATTTGCTCTTCTGAGCGAGCACTAGTGTCAATGTAAATTTCGTTGTAACCCTCCGGCTCCCCCATCCAGCGAATGGTATTCAGGCTGACGTAGCCATAGATCCAGCCTTCAATCACCGGTGGGATACGGTACAGGTCGTGGACCTTGCCGATTACGCTCAGGGTGTAGCGACGTCCGTTAGGGGTTTTGACCAGAATCTCTCGTCACCCGCTTCAACGCCGATATACTCCATCGAGGCGCGTTCCATCAATACCTGTCCTTTTTCCGGAGGCCATGCGCCAGTATCCTGCCAGATGTGGAACAGGCGTTGATCATCATACTCAGCAAGGGCGTATAGGGTCAGATCGCGCCAGGTCTCACCCTGCCCGTCAAGGGATATTCGTAATGGAAGTGAACGCCGACCTTCTGCCTCTTCGATCTCGCGCATATTACGGATACTGGTAACGAAATCATCGTCCAATTGGGGATCAGTTTGCAGGATCGCATCCGCCGGGCGTAAGGCAGCATACTGACCCTCGAGTGACTGGTTCAGAGCCTGCTGCGCCGTACCGATCATGCCGATTGCGAAGACCCCCACTGCAATAGACAAGACCACCAGAACGGTTCGGGAACCGTTACTCCGCAGGTCGCGCCAGACTTTGATCCAACGTGTAGTCATGATCCGCCTCCGTTACCATTCACGTCATTAACAATTTCGCCATCGGCGATGTGCAGTTGACGCACGGCCCGGCGGGCCAGGTCAGGATCATGTGTGACCATCAGGATAGTCTTTCCGAGCCCAATCAAGCGCTCGAAGAGCGAAAAAACGGCCGCAGCAGTTTTTGAATCAAGGTTACCGGTTGGTTCGTCGGCCGCTAAAATCGGTGGGTCGGTGGCCAGTGCGCGGGCGATGGCAACCCGTTGCTGCTGCCCACCAGAAAGTTTGGAGGGCAGCTTATTGGCATGTCCGTCAATCTCCATCAGGGTTAGCAGTTCGAGCGCACGGGCTCGACGTTCGCCAAAGGAGGGTGTTGCGCAGAAATCCATTGGCAACATGACGTTTTCAATCGCAGTCAGAGTGGGTAGAAGTTGAAAAAACTGAAAGACCACGCCGATGGTATGGCCACGCCATTCTGCTAGCTGGTTCTCCCCCAATTCCTCAACCGCAGCCCCACCAACCTGGATGTGACCGGCAGTGGGACGATCGAGACCGGTGATCATGTTGATCAGGGTAGTCTTGCCGCTGCCAGATTTTCCTACAATTCCGACAAATTCCCCAGCTTTGACTTTCAAATCGATGTTTTTCAACGCATCAAAGATTCCGGCATCGGTTTGGTAAGTTTTGGTTACATTGTGTAAATCGATCAGCGTGTCGTTTGATTTCTGGTTGTTTTCTTTCACGCACAACTCCTTCCGGAAAGGAAAACTCCCCAGGAATATCTTCTTCTTTAAGATACTCACCGGGGAGTGATTTGTCGGCACTCGAAAGGAGTAGAAAAGGATTATTTTTCGCCGATCCAGCCCTTTTCTTTGGCTACCACCACCGCCTGGGTACGGTTTGCAACGCCTAGTTTCCCCAAAATGTTGGCTACATGTTTCTTGACCGTGTTCAAGGCCAACACCAGCTCGGTGGCAATTTCCTGGTTGCTCTTACCGTCGGCCAACAAGTGTAGCACGTCCAGTTCGCGGCGGGTAAGCGGCATCAAATCGGCTGATATTGGAGTAGTGGCAGATCCTTTCCCCCGAATACTCTCACCCCGTAATATCTCCATAATCGTCCCCAGCCAATCTGCAGGGGTGGCAAGTTTGGTGCGGTACTGATCGATTAGGTGCATTAATCTCGAGCCCTCGTCGGCAAACAGGCGCACGTAACCACAATCGGCTCCCTGTAGCAAAGCTCGATTGAGACTGTCTGCGGCTTCGGTGTGCTGCCCGGCCGAATGTAGCGCATAAGATTGCAGGATCAGGGTTTCAATCAATGAGCTAATGCGTTTTCGGCGTTCGATTTCCGGTAGCAATGAAGCAAGTTCGTCCGCGATTCGTGAGGCGCGATCCGGATCTGATTCCGCTTCCAGGAAATCGGCTCGCAGTGAGACCAGGCTGGCCATTTCCTGCATTCGGTGGAAGCCCGGGCCAAAATCATCCTCAGGATCATAAGTTTTCATCCATTGCCTGGCCTTTGCCAGATCTCCGCGCAATAAATGAGTACGAACCAGTTGAACCATGACGAAATTGTCATCCAGGATGGTGTCGGATTTTTCAGCCACTTCCAAGGCACGTTCGAAACAGGCGAAGGCTTCCCCCCAGCGACCCTGACCAGCACGCATGCGCGCCAGCGCAATATTGCCATCCAGGCTGGCTGTAGGCTGCCAAAGTAGGCAGTAAGTAATGCCCTGTTCGGCATAGCGCAGCGCTTCCTCGAAGTGGTTTTGCTCGCGCAGTAGTTCGGCGTAACTAACGTACGGCATGCCCAGCAGGAAGGTGCGTTCTCCGAGTGTCTGCCTTGTATAGTTGATGCATTTTTGAAAGGCGCGCTCAGCGAGCGCAAGTTCCCCGCGCAACTGGTACTGCTCGCCCATTTGCGTCCAGGTAAAAATTGTGAGCAGCGGATTGCTCAACCCCTCAGACAATTGCAAGGTTTCCTGAAAGTCATCCAACGCCTGCGCAGTCTCGCCGGCAAGTACATGCATCATCCCCAGGTTGAAATGCAAGATGGTATGCAGAAAGCGGTCTTTTTCAGCCAGCAGGATGAAAGCTTTGGATATTTGTTCTTCAGGGATAACCTGACCCTGGAAGATACCCGCCAAAATACGCAGCGACTCGATTTCCCCACGTAAGCTTGCTTCCAGCTCCCCATCCGGGATCGAGGCTTCAGCCTGAGCAGCGCACCGCGCGGCTTCAAGCGCATTCATCGTGATGGCGTTCGCCCAACCTTTGGCCAGCCACAGTCGTGGATGCTTTGTCATCAAACCAGGCGGTAATTCAGACAAATATTCAAGCAGGGCTGACTGTTCACCGCGCAGCAGCATGTCGCGGTAATGACGACCGATCAACTTGGCGGCATGTTTTGTGCTGTGGGAATCACCAGCATGCACAGCATAATGGATGGCATCATCCAGGAAATCGTTCTTCTCGAACCATCCGCTGGTGGCACGATACCATTTCGGGACCAGGTCAGGGTAGCGGTGCCACAGCTGTTGGCGTAAAAAATCTGCAAACAAGGCGTGGAAGCGAAACCAGGTTCGATTGGCATCCAGGGTAACCAGGAACAGGTTGGCGTTTTCGATATGAGCCAGCAATTCCGTCGCGGGGTGATCAATGGGTGGCTCTTCGTCCAGTAAAAAATCACAAAGCGGTATACTGAAACGGGTAAAGAGCGAGATGCGTAACAGGAAATCCTGCACGTGGGCTGGCTCCTGACGCAACACTTCTTCGGCCAGATAATCGAAGATTTGTTTCTGAGTTGCCGGTGAATCCCAATCAAACGATTGGCGCGTGTGTGCCAGTGCAGCCAGCTGCAAGCCAGCAGCCCAGCCTTCGGTGGATTGATATAGGTACGCTAGTTCATCTTGAGACAAGTGCAGGCTCATGACCTGCTCGAGGAAGGTTTGCATCTCCTGGGAGGTGAAGCGCAGGTCGTCGGTCGTAATTTCCATCACCTGATCGAGTGCGCGTAAACGCCCCAGCCTTAGATCTGGCATCGTACGCGAAATGATCACCAGATGAAGTTGATTAGGGCGCTTCTCAAGCAGGAATTGCACCATCGCATCGATCTCAGGATTTTCGATCGAATGATAATCGTCGAAAACAATCGCAAACTCAGTGGAAATTTCACTCAAGTCGTTGACCAGCGATGATAGGATGGCTTCAGACCCAACCGTGCCTCTACTCTGTATAATCGCCAATGCAGTTTGTCCCACCTGGGAATGGTGTCGTTGCACAGATTGAATTAAATAAGTCAGAAATCTATCAGGAACGCGATCGGAATCGTCCAGCGAGTACCAGGCTGCTGGTATGCTGGCAGCCTTTGTCCACTCTGTTACCAGGGTGGTTTTCCCAAATCCGGCAGGTGCGACCACCAGGGTCAGGCCACGTTGGGCACCTTCCTCCAGGCGCTCCAACAAGCGTTTACGCCGCACACCTTTTGGCCGGGAAGGCGGCACACTGGTTTTGGTTCGTAAAAGCTCAATCACGGGCTGATTATACTTTGAAGGTGGTTAATAAGGGGGCAGACCACCCATCAGCGCTGCAAGTGCAGGTGAGCAATCTCCCTGCCAGCCAAGAGATTGCCGCGCTCCCTCAGGTCGCTCGCAATGACACTAACTCACTAAATAACCGATGTTACGCAGCATCCCGAAGGTTTGCGGCGGATGACAACTTTTGGGAAGTTTTACCGAGATCGGTCATGAGTTCAATTTCTGTGGGCTTTCATCTTATATTGCTAATTGTGGAATCCCTAAGTTATTGATTTGTGGCAGATTAGATTATTTCCGCCCATCTTTCCACGTATTGACGATATTCAGACAGTAATAACTTTGTCACGGGCCCTGGAAGCCCTTCCCCCACCTGCTGATCATCGATCTGGATGACCGGTACGATCCCGCGGGAACTGCTGGTGATGAATGCTTCAGTGATCGCTGGTAATTGTTCTCGTTTCAAGGAATGATAAGATGTATCCATCCCCCTCTCCTTGGCGAGCTGCAAGATTGTGCGCCGCGTTATACCTGGTAAAACGCCGCGTTTTGCTGTTCCAAGTTTGTTTTCCTGAACATAAAAGAAATTGCTGGTCATACCTTCCAGGATACGCCCGTTACGCACCAGTAGCGCTTCATGATATTTCGATCCCGAAATCTGTTCCCGCTCAATGCTGCTGGCAGATATAAAGGTGGTAGATTTTATGTGCGGTGAACGGCGCCGGATCGTGGACGTAATCACTGAAACTCCGCGTTCATAGATTTCGTCCGGTAACTTGTGTAATGGTTGAATAATGACGAAAAAATCCCCGTTTTTGCTAACAATAACCCGTAAACGGGCCTCATTAGGGTATTTTTTAAACAATAATCGCAATTTACCACACAATTCAGGGATTGTCAGCCCAGGCTGCTCCGAAGGTTGATAAAGACGCTTTAAATGCCCGCTCAGGCCCAGTACACGCGTGCCGCCGCCATACGTGCGAAAGGTTGTGTACAAGCCTTGAGGCAGCTGGCGAGTGATCGCATCCAGGCTGGAGGTTTCGGAAAAGCTCAATTCCACTAAATCCTTAGCTTTTGACAAATGCCATACCCTGGTAGTGTTTTCTGACATTTCTTGATTATAAACCTTGACACATTCAGGGGAACAGAGGTAAACTCTTTCAGCTATAAACAAATCCAAAAGAAAGGAGTCGCACTACATGTTCACAATCTACACCTTTGTCGCCGATGTTCCCGATACATTACCTTGTCGTAGTGCGCCTGTTGACCTTTATTAGGTCACATCCCCTATCTGCTTACTAAGCCACGGCGCACACCGTGGCTTTTTATTTTGCACCGATCTATCAAATTCAAGAGAGAATAATGATGACAACCATCGCCCATACATCCACGTACTTTGACTTCCGCAAGGCTCAGCGCAAGAACCGCTTGAAAGGTCTCTGGCGTATGATGACCGACTTTCGCCAGTATTACCTGGGAGCGGTCATATCCCTGGCAATTTCAGCAATTGCCAAGACAGCCACATTTTTGCTGCTGCGCTATTTCGTCGACGACATTTTGACAGATGCGATTGCAACAGGATCGATCTCTGCACAATTGACGCGCAACCTGATCTACATCGCCCTAGGTTTTGTTGGGCTGGCCCTGATAGAGGGTGGAACAGCCTATATATCAGGCCGCCTGGCAGCCTTCACAGCCGAGAGCATCACGCGTCGCCTGAGAAATTTTTTGTTCGATCACATTCAGCGACTGAGCGTTTCGTATCACAGCACAACTTCCACAGGCGACCTGATCGAACGCTGTACGTCAGACGTGGATGCCTTGCGGCGCTTCTTCAGCGAACAAGCCATCGGCGTTGGCCGTATCGTGTTATTGTTCATCGTCAACCTCGTAGCTTTGCTGCAGTTAAACACCAAGCTAGGCTGGGTTTCTGTCATCTCGATACCGATCGTCCTGGTGGCGTCCCTGTGGTTCTTCAAGCAGGTTACCAAGCGTTATGAGGAATATCAGGAACAAGAGGCAGTGCTCTCAACTACCCTGCAGGAAAATCTGACGGGGGTACGCGTGGTCAAGGCCTTTGCACGTCAGGAATACGAGAAGGGCAAGTTCGAGAAAGACAACTGGGAAAAATTCCGACGCGGCAGATTGTTGCTGATCATGCACTCGTTGTACTGGCCGCTATCTGATATCGTGCTGGGTTTGCAGATGCTGGGCGGCTTTATGTTTGCTGCTTTTATGGTCATCAACGGCGAAATCACAGTCGGCACCTACCTGGCCTATGCCGGGTTGGTGGTTTGGCTGATTTGGCCGATTCGCAATTTGGGGCGGTTGATCGTACAAACCTCAACCGGGATGGTTTCATATGGCCGCCTGATGGAGATCACCAAGCAGGTGCGTGAGCCGCTTACCGATGGCATTCACAAACCTGAGGGTCCGGTTAGAGGCGAAGTGGTCTTCGATGATGTCTCGTTCATGTATTCGGATGGTGAGACGGATGTACTTAAAAATGTCTCATTTAAAGTCAAGCCGGGTCAAGCGATTGCCTTACTGGGATCCACCGGCTCGGGCAAGACCAGCCTGATTAATCTGCTCCCGCGTTTTCACGAATATACGGGCGGGCGCATCCTGTTGGACGGTGTCGAACTAAAAGACTACTCACGCGAGTACCTGCGTACTCAAATCGGGATCGTGGAACAAGAACCCTTTCTGTTCAGCCGCTCGATCCGCGAGAACATCACCTATGGTGTCGGGCGCGATGTACCAACCGATGAGATTGAACAGGTCGCTATAGCGGCAGCTGTCCATGATGTCATCCTCTCCTTTCCGGATGGGTACAACACTTTGGTCGGCGAAAAAGGGGTCACTCTCTCGGGAGGGCAAAAACAACGCGTAACAATTGCGCGCACGCTGCTCAAGAACCCTCGTATTTTGATCCTGGATGATTCAACCTCGTCTGTGGATACAGAAACGGAAGCAGAAATCCGCACAGCTCTGAATCGGTTGATGGAAGATCGCACTACCTTTATCATCGCTCATCGCATTCAATCAGTCATGAATGCAGACCTGATCCTGGTCCTGGACAAGGGCGAAGTTGTGCAAAGGGGCACCCATGATGAGTTGGTGGGGCAAGATGATGGCATGTACCGCCGAATTTACGATATACAGACTCGCATTGACGAAGAGTTGGAATTGGAAATTTCACGAACGAATTGATCGTTGCAGTTGGGAATATCACCTTTTCCTGGCCTGCAGGAGATAATCAATGTCTGAAGAACTGATCGAACTGGAAGAAGAAGAATACACAAGTCCGCTAACCATGCCGGTTTTCAAACGCATTTTGCAGTTGCTTAGGCCGCACTGGCGCTGGGTGGTTGGCTTTGTGCTGTCCATTGCAGTGGTTTCAGCCCAGGATTCGATTTTTACCTATATCAATAAAGATATAATCGACCAGGGCATCCTGCAAAAGGATGTCGATACGCTATGGCGTTTGGCCGGTATCTACGCGGTCGTGCAAGTCACCCAAGCGATATTGGTTTTTGTGGTGATATACCTGGCTGGTGTTTTAGGTGAGCGCGTGCAATACGATCTACGCAAGATGCTGTTCAACCACTTGCAGGAGTTGTCGCTCTCGTACTACTCGCAGAATGCTGTTGGGCGCCTGATGGCGCGCGTCACATCCGACACTGGCCGTATATCAGATCTGATCACTTGGGGCACTTTGGACGTGGCCTGGGCGATCATGAACATCTTGACATCTACAGTGTTCATGATGATCATCAATTGGAAGCTTGGATTGATCGTTTTGGTAGCGATTCCCATCCTAGTGGTCATTGGTGTCGAATTCCGCAAGAAGATTTTGGTGGAATTCCGCGCTTCACGCCGCGCTAACTCAAAAATTACGGGCGCATACAATGAGAATATTACCGGTGTGCGGGTGGTCAAAGCACTGGGGCGCGAGGCTGAAAACCTGAACGAATTCCAGGTCTTAACCACCGGCATGTATTCTGCCTCCTATCGCGCAGCCTGGCTCTCGGCTCTCTTTTTGCCGAGCGTGCAATTCATCTCTGCGGTTGCACTGGGCGCCATTATCTGGTATGGCGGCTTACAAGCACAGATAGGTCTGATGACCATTGGTGGCATCCACGCTTTTGTCGCATATCTGACCTTCATGCTCTGGCCCGTGCAAGACTTAGCGCGGGTTTATGCTGAAATGCAGCATTCCATCGCTTCAGCAGAACGCATCTTCAAGTTGATAGATACGGAACCGGAAGTTCACAACCAACCAGATGCCATCCCAGCAAAAACGCTCCTGGGTCAAATTGAATTCGAGCACGTGGATTTTTACTACGAGGACCGCAAACCGGTTCTGACGGACTTCAACCTGACGGTAAAGCCGGGTGAGATGATCGCCCTGGTCGGACCGACCGGCGGCGGCAAGTCAACCATTGTAAATCTGCTGTGTCGCTTCTACGAGCCACGCGAAGGTCTGATTCAGATTAACGGCCGTAACTACACTGATTACACGCTCGAGTCCATCCACTCCCGCATTGGTATCGTATTACAAACGCCACATTTGTTTTCCGGGACTGTACGTGAAAATATCCGCTACGGACGATTGTCTGCGACAGATGATGATATCGAAACCGCGGCTAATATCGCTGGTGCGCATGAGTTCATTGTCAAGCTGGATAAGGGATATAACCAGAACGTCGGTGAAGGAGGCAACCTGTTATCGGTTGGCCAGAAGCAGCTAATCAGCCTGGCAAGAGCCGTATTGGCTGAGCCAGAATTGTTCATCATGGATGAGGCTACTTCTAGTGTGGATACATTGACTGAGGCGCTCATCCAGCGCGGGATGGAAGCCTTGATGAAAAGTCGGACATCCTTTGTCATTGCCCATCGCCTGAGCACTATCCGCCGTGCGGATCGCATTCTGGTTATCGAAGATGGGCGTATTAAAGAACAGGGTACGCATGCAGAACTGTTGCATCAACGTGGGCATTACTACCGGCTATACACACAACAATTCCGGCATGAGTTGGAGGTGCAGTATGGGGTTGCAGATATTGCTGATGAGAAAAGATCTGCTCCAGAAGCACTGGCTGCTGATTAACCCACAACGGACAGGCAAATATGATATTTGCCTGTCCGTCTTTTTTTGTATCCAACCCTTATTGAGGTGTTAGATAATCATAAAGGGCTCTGTAGCAGTCACTTTTTAATCCAGTGATCGTCCGGTGAACAGCCCAATCAGAGTAAAGGTCGTTGTCTGCTTTGACACACATCCAAAGCCGCTGCGAGAAGGGTCCAAATTTTATATCGTCATAGACGATGTTCCATAGTGAGGGTAACTGTGAACCCTCCAATGGTACGGGATCGCCACCTGCTGCGGCCGGAAGGAATACAAGGTCGGTTGGTTTCCCGGGCAAAAGGATTACTTCCCCAGAAGCATCTGGTAGAACGACTGGTTCGGTGGTGGATCTTTGCATATTCATTACCAGAACCACAAAAAAGATGACCAAGAAAACTGCGATGAGTAGAATTGCAAAAAGGGAAATTTTTAGTTTTTTCTGGAAAAAGGCTGCCATAATCATTCTCCTAATTATTATTAAGTCCTATATAC
>CAZCPP010000117.1:0-10765 GCA_964500655.1 uncultured Anaerolineaceae bacterium
GCTTTTTTTTCAAAGGCATCTCCTTGACCGATTCGGCGGCGTAGAATCCGGGTACAAGCAATATTTCCCCTAGGTCGGTTGATCCCGCAAGACCGGGAGGCTGTATATGTGGATATGTCAATTTCAAGGATAGTGTGGGTTCAAGCCCCGTCAACCACCCCTAATCGCCCTCTTTTTGAGGGCGATTTGTTCTCCCATGTTATGATTACTTTATATATTCCACAAAGAGGTTTCTATGTTTGGTTTTTTCAAAAAACGAGAGGATGTTTTTCACAGCTTAATCCAAGAACAGACATCAATTACACATGAAGGACTGATCTTGCTGTCCAGGTACTTTGAATCTCACGATCCTGAAATCGCAGAACAGCTGTCTCTCAAAGAGAAAGAGGCCGATGAAGTACGTCGAATCTTGATTGATGAACTGAATCGCACCTTTGTTACGCCTTTTGACCGGGAAGATATTTTTGCCCTGTCCCGCTCTATTGATGATGTGATCGATTACGCCAATAGCACCGTCAGTGAGATGGTGGTATTGAGTGTGGAACCAACCCCATACATGCAGCGGATCGCATCCCTGTTGAAGGATTCAACCTACGAACTTTACCAGGCCGTTCTACGTCTACAGAAACACCCGAACGTTGCCATCGACCATGCCCAACGTGCTAAAGCGCTGGAGAACCGTGTAGAAGCAGTCTATCGTGAGGCTGTTGCGGATCTGTTCAACAGCGCTGATGATGTCGAGCATATTGTTGAAATGCTCAAGAAACGCGAAGTCTATCGCCACCTGAGTAATGCGGCAGACAGAGGGGATGAGGCTGCCAACGTCATCTCGGATATTGTGGTCAAAAAAACTTAAAATCCTTATGCCTACCGAATTAATCATAGTCATTGCCTTGGCATTGATATTCGATTTTCTGAATGGTGTTCACGATTCCAGCAATATCGTTGCGACGATGATCTCTTCGCGTGCTTTTCGCCCACGGACTGCGTTGACGATGACGGCTCTTTCACACTTCTTCGGGCCATTTTTGTTTGGTGTAGCGGTGGCCAAGACGATTGGCGATGAAGTTGCGCAATCAAACTCGTTAACTTTGCATGTAATTACAGCCTGTCTGATCAGTGCGATCCTCTGGAATTTGTTGACCTGGTTTTTAGGATTGCCCAGCAGTTCTTCACATGCCCTGATCGGCGGATTGGTTGGGGCTGTGGCAGTGGGTGCTGGAATCGGTGCCATCAAGTTGAGCGGGCTTGAGAAAGTGTTACTTGCATTGTTCGCTTCACCGATAATTGGGTTTGCTTTGGGCTTTATTCTAATGCGTATTATTTTCTTTTTGGTGCGCGGGGCAACACCTAAAATAAATGTTTTTTTCAAGCGTGCACAGTTTATTACTGCGCTGGGTATGTCTTTCAGTCACGGCACGAACGATGCACAAAAGACGATGGGTATTATCACACTCAGCCTGGTAATTGGCGGGGCTTTGCCGGAATTCAAGGTTCCACTCTGGGTAATAACTGTCAGTGCCGGAGCCATTGCTTTGGGTACTGCCCTAGGTGGCTGGCGATTGATCCGGACACTGGGTGGCAAGTTCTATAAGATTCGGCCTGTGCATGGTTTCACATCTCAGTTGACATCGGCCATTGTTATTCTGACCGCGTCTTTGTTTGGCGGGCCGGTAAGTACTACGCAGGTGGTGAGTTCGGCTATTATCGGTGTTGGCTCGGCGGAGCGCTTGGGCAAGGTACGCTGGAGCGTTGCAGGGGATATCGTCACAGCTTGGATCGTTACTATTCCGGCAACAGCGTTGATATCCGCAGGAATCTACCTCTTGCTGACAAAAATCCCGGGTTAGAACCGGGATTTATTTTGGTCGCATCTGGCTTAGGATTTGGTTGATTCGCTTTGTAGCCAGTACTTCAGCGTACTTCGATAAAGAGCTCGTTCGAAATAATCTCCTTCTAATGTAATACCGTCAAAACCTTTTTTACAAAGGTGGCGCATGATCGGTTCCAATTGTCTGCCATAATGCCGCATGCAAGCTTTGGGATGTACGCCAGGCCATGAATAGCACGTGACTGTGGTTCGGCGATGCTTGGAAGGGATAGATTTTGGTACTAGGCTGTCCCACTTTGGATCATTCGCTTGGAACACATACTGGTCAAGATTCCCCTGTGGAATGCCTTCAATGCCTCGCACTACCGGAGGGTTGTCATCCAGCAAGTAGGGATCTACAGAAAGGTCTACGATGACAGCATGCTCCGGCAACCAGCTGATCCAATCGTTGGGGATGACAGGGCGACTGGGGTCGGGTCGTTGTGTCGAATCGACCAGAATGTCAGTTGTCGAAATTAATTCTTGCATAAATTTTACCTGCCCCGTCAGATCATATTCGATCGCGGTGACTTGTACTCCAGGGACACCTTGCTTAGCCATCCGCTGCCAAAGTTCGGTATCACCATAACGACTGGCAGCCTGAACAGCTTGAATTCCAACTGCACCTGCACCAAGAATTGTCACCTGAACTGGATTGCGTTTCGTTCCCTCCAGGCCCGGATCAGGGTAATCCCTCTGCAGCGCTTGAAAAGCGGCTTCAAGTCCATTCCATGCCACTGAGCGCAAGTTTTCAATCAGTCGTTGCCCAGAACCATCTTTGATCGAGTCGAGCGAGATTGCATTTATTTTCAGGGATTTCAGTATTTCAACCCTCTGCGGCCTGGTAGGGTAATGCAGCATGGAAATCAGGCATGAACCTGGTTTCAGTAGCTTGAGCTCCTCATCAGATGGGCAACGCAACACCAGAACATATGGTTGCTGATAGATTTCCTGGTGTGAGGCGAGTTGTATGCTCGGGGATAAATCTAGGTAATCATCTTCTGTAAACCCCATCCCTGAACCATAACTTGCTTCAAGGGATACCTGTGCGCCGTGCCTGACTAACTCGTTGACGAAGGATGGCAAAAAATCTCTCCGTTCGCCACTCTCAAGATGCATACGTGCCAGGCCAAAGGTGATAGATTTTGTCATGGTACTCCTCGGCAAAGATATCGGGAGCGCTTGCAAGATTTAAAAACCAGTTTACCATACACTTCCGAGGCCAGATTTTGGCTGATTACGGTAGAATTATTCTTGGAGAGGAAAAATGAAAAAATATACAATTATCTTGTTTACATTGTTTGTTGCAACCTTGGCTTATGGCTGTGCAACGCCTCAAGCTACGCCGGAGCCTGCCTCACTCCCTCAAGAAGCCTCCGCACCCCCGCAGGTTTCAGTGCCAGTTGCACCTCCTGAAGCACTCCTTGAACCTTCAACTGGTGAAACACCTATTGATCCGGTGATGAACCCCGAAATTAAACCGTCTGCGATTGGTTTGCGAGTGGTTTACTTACGGGCTGGCAATCTCTGGTCGTGGACAGAAGCGAGTGGTGCTGTGCAGTTGACGAATACCGGTGACATGTCATCCATTAGTGTTTCAAAAGATGGTCAATTGCTGGCCTTCATGCGCGGACAAGAAGTCTGGACGGTACGCATGGATGGCGCAGATTCCCATCTGGTAGATACCCAAGAAAGTGCGGGTGGAGCGCTTTGGTTTGCACCCAACGGCTCGCTGCTAGCGATTTCTACCCGAGATCATGTTGATGTGATTGATTTGTCCACTGTTGGCAAAACGCTAGTGTTATCTTATCCATCCATACCCACTGAATATTACCCTGAAGTTATCTGGACGCCAGATTCGATGGGCTTCAAAACTCTCATTCCAGGTCCGTTGGATAATGCTCAAGCAGAGCTGATGTTTGTCTTCACAGATGGCACCGTAGCCAGCCTGGCAAAGTTTCCGATGCTCTCAACTGACGAGAGCCCGCCCTATTTATCTCCAGATGGTGGTTACGTGATCTATGTTGCCAAACTGGAAGATGGCAGGGAGTCTCTTTTTCTGATGGACAGCAGTGGTGCGACCAGGCCCTATGGCGAACCGGCAGTCAGTGTTCGTGCAAAAGGGTGGTTACCAGACTCTAAACACTTTGCATTTGGATGGGAAGAACCACTACAGAATTTTCTTGGTGATATTGGTGGCTTACCAGTGGATACCGCAGTTGAATTACCAGCTACTACCCGTTGGGTAAATGGAAATCAATATTTTGCCATTCAAAATGGCAACTTGATATTAGGCGAGCTAAACGGAGCGAAAATGCCAATCGACGCTGGGATTTCAGAATTTGATATCGTGTTGGTGAATTGAAGTACAATTGGCGGACATGTCGGAACAATTGAAAGTGTTATTCTTAGCCGCCGAGGCTGATCCATTTGTAAAGGTTGGTGGGCTAGGAGATGTTGCCGGGTCACTTCCGCGCGCAATTGCATCATTATCGCCGGAATTAACAGGGGATGTAGCGGTAGAAATTCGTTTAGTTCTCCCATTTCATCCAGTTCTGCGCTCTAGTGTATCTTCCTTGCGCCCGATTACCCCCTTTGCATTGCAGCACGATGACGGAGAAGTGTTAGTCGAGGTCTATGAAACCGCCCAAGAAGGTGTGACAGTTTATTTTATTGGTGGAGAGCCGATAGATTCTAGCAGTTCAATTTATTCAACAAATCCTGATGCGGACGGTGAAAAATATACATTCTTTTCGTTGGCTGCGCTTGAATTGATAAAACAAATTGGTTGGTATCCAGATATCGTTCATGCCAATGATTGGCATACTGCCCTAACTGCTTATGGTTTACTTGTGCACCACTGGCAGGAGGGGCAACAGCGACCGGCTTCATTGATAACAGTACATAATCTTCCTTTTCTTGGGCCAGAGGTAAATCAAATTCTTGAAAGTTATCGTGTTCCGCTGGCACAAACTGATTT
Organism: uncultured Anaerolineaceae bacterium; assembly: GCA_964500655.1. Taxonomy (GTDB): domain Bacteria; phylum Chloroflexota; class Anaerolineae; order Anaerolineales; family Villigracilaceae; genus JAABUE01. The sequence goes on from CAZCPP010000117.1 coordinate 4,851, forward strand.
GCCTGATTGGGCACGGCTCAAACCCATGCCATTAGGGCTTTGGGCGGCGGATGCGATTGTAGCTGTCTCGCCAACATATGCAGACGAGATGCTCTCACAAGATTATGGGGCTGGGTTGCAGGATTTCCTCAATTCCCGGCGAGAAACCGTTTCTGGAATATTAAATGGACTGGATGTGAATAAATATGAACCGGCCACGGATGAAGAAATTTCTTCGCAATATACAATCGATGCGCTCAACCTGCGAACTGCTAATAAATTTGCATTAGCAAAGCAAGTTGGATTGTCATCTGATCTTACGGTGCCGTTGTTTGGCGTCGTTTCCCGAATGGATCCACAAAAGGGGATAGACCTGGTAATCAAAGGACTGCGCAAATTAGATGATGTCCCCTGGCAGGCCGTAATCTTGGGAACCGGTGATCCAAAACTTGAAAAGGCTGCACGAAAATTAGAAAATGATTTTCCTAAGCGTGTGTGCATTGAAGCGAAATATGATGCCAAACTCGCTCGGCAAATTTATGCTGGCGCCGATATATATCTTATGCCTTCCCGCTACGAGCCTTGCGGTCTTTCGCAAATGATCGCTATGCGCTATGGTTGCGTTCCCGTTGTACGTGCTGTTGGTGGATTGCACGATACTGTGACAGATGATAAAACCGGATTTGTGTTCATCAAACCTAACGTGAAAGAATTTGTGACCGCCATTCGTCGGGCATTAGAAACCTATCGAAATAAAGAAGCCTGGCAGAAAATCCAACAAAATGGTATGAGCGAGAATTTCTCCTGGAATAAATCTGCCCAACAATATATCGAACTTTATAAGAACTTGATTGCTAATCGCACCTGATCCTAATGAAAACCCGCGCCATCATTCTTGCTGGAGGTGAGGGCTCCCGGTTGGGTGTGCTAACCGTCAAACGAACCAAACCAGCCGTGCCCTTTGCAGGTAAATACCGTATCATAGATTTCGCACTTTCGAATTGTGTTAACTCGGGTATTTTTGATGTCATGGTGCTTGCTCAGTACCGACCGCAGTCGCTCATTGAGCACATTGGTGCAGGAGCACCATGGGATCTGAATCGCGATTTTACAGGTGGGATAAAAATATTAACCCCCTATAGGGCGCGTTTTGCCTCGGAATGGTATCTAGGTACTGCAGATGCCGTACAACAAAACTTCACTTTTATTAAACAAGGCTCCCCAGACCTGATTCTAGTGCTTTCAGGTGATCATATCTATACTATGGATTATGACGCAATGATCGCCTTCCACCGCGATCACCAGGCTGACGTCACAGTGGGAACCATCCGCGTTCCAAACTCCGAGGCTTCAAGATTTGGTGTTTTGACTACCGATAAAGCCTACAGAGTTAAGTCGTTTATAGAAAAACCCCTCGACCCACCATCTAATTTGGCTAACATGGGCGTCTATTTATTCAATCAAGACATACTTAATCGGGTTTTATGGGAAGATCACCGAAGTGAAAATTCATCTCACGATTTTGGAAGAGATGTCGTTCCAAACCTGATCAACTCAAGTGCACGCGTGTATGCATTTCCATATACCGGCTATTGGATGGACGTAGGTACAATCGAGTCGTACTGGCAGTCGCACATGGATTTACTTTCACTAAATCCGCCGCTAAAATTATATGACCGCAGTTGGGTTATCCATACCCGCACAGAAGAACGGCCTCCAGTCAGATTCCCACAGGAAAGCAGCGTGTATGCCAGCATGATCACAGATGGATGCTATATCGAATCTGGTGCGCGTGTGGAAAGCAGTGTATTGTCGCCGGGTGTTATCGTTCGATCTGGCGCAGTGGTGCGTGAGTCAGTATTGCTTACAGATTGCATAGTTGAAAAAAATGCCTCAATCGAGCGCGCCATTCTTGATAAGCGCGTTAGGGTGGGAAATAGTGCCCAATTAGGTGGTGGGGTGCGAAGCTTTGATATCAAACTTGTTTTGGTAGGGAAAAATTCAAAATTACCACCAGAAATTGTAGTTGAGCCCGGATCAGAAATCAGCACCGATGTTGTTGAAGCTGATTTCACTAAACTCCACGTGAAATCGGGTCAATCCATTCTGACCAAACGCAAACCCAATGAAATTTAAACGAGCATCCGGGATTCTTTTACACCCGACAAGTTTCCCCGGTCGCTTTGGAATTGGTGACCTGGGTCCAGCAGCCTATCAATTTATTGATTGGTTAGCCGAGGCTGGTTGTAAGTTATGGCAGGTATTGCCGCTCGGACCAACGGGCTTTGGGGATTCACCCTACCAATGTTTTTCTGCTTTCGCCGGCAATCCATACTTGATTAGTCCTGACTTTTTACTTCGTGACAATCTTCTACAACAAGAGGATCTGAAGAACTTACCGGATTTCCCAGAGGAGAAAGTGGATTTTGGGCGTGTTATTCCCTGGAAATTGAAATTGCTCGAGCAGGCCTTTCTTCGCTTCAATAATGCTCCCGATGCTGTTCACCGAGAATTTGAACAGTTCTGTTCTGAAAACAAATTTTGGTTGAAGGACTACGCCTTATTCATGGCTCTCAAAGAAGCAAATGGGGGTGGTTCCTGGAGCGAGTGGCCTGAGCAATTACGGAAACGGGATAAAGAATCAATAACGGATGCAGTTCAACTACATACCGATGCGATGGCTCGGATCAAATTTTCTCAGTTTCTTTTTTTTCGCCAGTGGTCAGATTTACGAGCCCATGTTCATCATCGCGGAATAAATGTCATTGGTGATATCCCTATTTTTGTTGCATACGACAGCGCGGACGTATGGGCCAATCCGAGTTTGTTTCAATTGGATGATGATGTTCAGCCAACAGTAGTTGCGGGAGTGCCGCCCGATTATTTTTCACAAACCGGGCAGTTGTGGGGTAATCCCCTTTATCGTTGGGATGCACTAAGGGGGAATAACTTTGATTGGTGGATTGCGCGCTTTCGCGCCATACTCCAGCAGGTGGATATAGTGCGCCTGGATCATTTTCGGGGATTTGTAGACTGTTGGGCAATCCAGGCAGGTAGCGATACAGCTGAAAACGGACTTTGGGTTTCTGGACCTGGAGATGATTTCTTCAAGGTAATAGAAGAAGTGTTGGATGATATCTCAATTATTGCAGAGGATCTAGGTGAAATTACACCTGACGTGATCGCTTTGCGCGATCAGTATAATTTTCCCGGAATGAAGATTTTACAATTTGCCTTTTCTAGCCCGGATGATGAGTTTTTACCTCACCACTTTTCAACGAATTGTGTTGTTTACACTGGAACGCACGACAACGAAACATCGCGTGGATGGTATGAATCCGCTTCTGAACACGAGCGAGACTTTGCCCGTCGTTATCTGTCAATCGATGGTAATGATTTTGCCTGGGATTTAATCAGAGCCGCCTGGGCTTCAAAGGCAGTTTATGCTATCGCTCCAATGCAAGATATTCTAAACCTGAACAATGAGGCGCGCATGAATTTCCCCAGCACAATAGGGGATAACTGGAGATGGCGGATGGTAGAAGGAATGCTGGCTGACGAAAAACGCGGACGATTGGGTGAATTAAACTACCTATATAGCCGATAAAGAAATAATAAAAAGGAGTAATATGGCAGTTCAAGATATATCTGTTGGGAGTCTTGAGAAAAATGGTAAATTTAACACTGGGCAAGTGTTAACGATCAGTGGCGGGCATTTTATCCACGATGTGTACTCTTCGTTCCTGGCGCCCTTACTACCTTTGTTGATTGAAAAAATGTCTCTAACTCTCACGCTGGCGGGGTCCCTGACCGCATTCCTGCAAATCCCGGCTGCCCTGACGCCGCTTATCGGTCACTTTGCAGATAAATATAATTTGCGTTTCCTGGTTATTTTGGCACCAGCGTTGACAGCAACGCTGATGAGCGGACTTGGTTTTGCACCCAACTATGTGGTGCTTGCGATAATCTTGTTAATAGCCGGCCTGAGTGTTGCTTTCTTTCATGCGCCCGCACCAGCTATGGTTGGCCAGGTATCTGGGAAAAGAATTGGAAAGGGAATGGGTTGGTTCATGGGTGGGGGTGAACTTGCCCGCACAGTAGGACCGATCGTAGCTGTTTGGGCAGTATCCGTTTGGACAATGGAAGGCATGTTTCGTGTAGTAGTTGTTGGTTGGGCTGCCTCTGCAATATTGTTCTGGCGCTTGCGAGATATCCCAGTAAGGCCACGGAAAAACGGTAGTCTGCAAAGTATTCTGCCAAAACTACGTACATTATTCCTGCCTTTATTGATTATTATTTTTTTTCGTATGTTTATGGTGGTCAGCATGACCACTTATCTGCCTACTTTCATGAGTCAGAAGGGGGCAACGCTTTTCCTGGCAGGTGCATCACTTTCGATTCTTGAACTTGCTGGCACAGCCGGAGTGTTGACGAGCGGTACGATCAGTGACAGATTTGGGCGCAAAACTGTTTTAATGATTGTTACGATTCTAGCGCCTTTGCTGATGATTGCTTTTCTGAACGCATCCGGTTGGCTGATCGTACCTGTGCTGTTGTTATTTGGATTTGTAAGCATCTCTCCAGGACCGGTATTTCTGGCATTGATCCAGGATCATTTTCCTGAGAACCGGGCGGTTAGTAACGGGCTTTATATATCAATGGCTTTTTTGTTGCGCTCGCTCGCGATGCTCCTGATAGGGATTGCAGGCGATGCATTTGGTCTACAATCTGCTTTTATTGGGAGTGCTGCAATTTCTTTGTTGGGATTGGTTGGGATAATTTTACTTCCTGTAGAAAATCCTTCACCTAGCTAGCTATCAATCTTTGGTTGAATGGTTTCAAATTACTTACAGAATTATTTTTCAACTTAGTTACGCATAATGACTTGGGAAGCCGCATTTCTTCTTTTTCGAGAAATTGCATAACGTATCTTTCCGAGTAACTGCGTGCCTCCAGATGTAAATCGCGTTACCCACGACACCGGAAGGAACCAGCGACTCCTGGGGATTTCAATGTCCATTGAGGCGCCAGAAGATTTGATTTCCACCTCGGCGAAAGCTATCCCAGGTTTACCATCAACCACAGAAAGCTCGGAACCATTTCTGTCCACAATGGAGATTCGATCGATGTACCTCGCGCGGTATTGCATTCCGACTCCCATTGGCATAGGTGAAAGAAAATCCCCGGTTTTATTAGAAGATACAACTGGTACACGCAAATGCTTTGCGAAGGTAGCTGGTATGCTGTGGTAAGTCTCAACCCAATTTTCTCGGTATTTTTGCGGGAAAGAATCGGGCATATTTGGGCAGGAAAAGGGGATGAGTATAAGGTCGGGTTGATTTACAGACAGGCCTTTGAGGCTGTACGCCTTGCTTGCGTCGAAACAGATCGTGACGCCGATTTTCCCGATTGGTGTGTCGAAGACGCATTCGTTGGGCCCTGCACCACGGAAGAAAAAGGCTTCATACCCCGCGGGCTCTACCTTCCGATGTGACCACATTTTTCGGTCAGGGCCACAAAGAATGAAGGTGTCATAAAAATCTTCACCATCTTGCTCAAGAATGCAAGTAGCGATGTAAGCATTATATTGATCACAGAGCTTACCTAACCATTGGGATGTACGCCCTTGAAGAGGTTCAGCTTCTTGCCAGATGTCATCTGCGTAGATATTCCCTGCCAGTACAAACTCAGGAAGTAAGATGAGTTTTGCCCCCTTTTTTATTGCAGTCCCGATAAAATTCTCTGCTGTTTTTCGATTACCTTCGTAATCATTATTCAGGGATTCCATTTGGATGGCTGCGACTGTCAATTTCATGAGATCTCCTCGCAAAAGACTTTACTTCTCATATTGTTTTTCACTATTGCATTTTCCATTGGATAAAAATTTATTGTCTGTAAATAGGGTCTAAAACCCCTGCCTTTCAGGCAGGCCGTTT
>CAZCPP010000118.1:0-10764 GCA_964500655.1 uncultured Anaerolineaceae bacterium
TGCGCAGTTTGCAGTCTGAGCTTTCTATTCAGCCAATCACTGCGTAACATGAGTTGTTAATCCTAAGCTATCTTCCTGCGCCCGACCAAAAAATATATAGCCCGTGCAAGGGTAATGACGATTATCATGCCCGACATTACGCTACCGAAGACCAGGAATAACCTCTTCCAATCGCGCAGGCGGCTGACAATTTCATCGCGCTCGGGTAATCGAACACGATCGCGCAAGCTGCGGACAAAGTTCTTCGGCGGCGCAACAGGCCGCAGTGTCCCGGCTAGATGCTCTTCCAGAGACTCTAAACTTTCGATGGAGGGTTTGTCCTTCCGCTTACTCATATCTCCTCACTTATTCAGCAGGGTACAATACCAAGCCAAGAGTACCCGGACCAAATTGTATGGCCAGGGAAATGGACAGGTCGGTCATTACCGAATCTTTTACGTTGAATCGTTTTTCAGCTTCATCAAGTAACGATTGTCCAGATTTGGCATCACGCGCATGCACCACAGCCATGTAAACTGGCTGATCGCCGCCATACGCTTCCTCGCCCATTTGTAGCACCTTCTCTAAAGCGACCCGGCGGGTCCGCACTTTATCTACCATATCAATTACGCCGTCTTTGAGAACAGCGATGGGTTTAACATTCAGCACAGAAGCCAAGGCAGCAGAAAGCGTACCCACCCGGCCACTGCGTTTGGCGTACTCGAGGGTATCTAGCGTAAGAATTATCAGCACTTTCTCACGAAGAGCTTCAAGGTGCTGTACAATTTCTTCCACACTCTTACCTGCACGCTCCATTTGACGGGCTGTACGGCACATATAGCCCAGGCCCATCGAGCCACCCTCCGAATCAAAAGTGACAACGTTATTTATGTCTTTTACTTCTTCTGCTGCCGCCACCGCCGAAGCATAGGTTCCTGAAAGTTTGCTAGTGACATGCATAGACAGGATGGTATCGCCAGGCTCGGCGATCTTCTTGTAGAATTCAACAAACTGGTGTGGGGTAGGCTGAGAAGTTTTGGGAAAGTCTTTGGTTTTACCCACCATATTGTAAAAATCTTCAAAACCCATTTCTGTAAACTGAAGGTACGTTTTTTCTCCAAAGTGAATATTGATGGGGATAATGTCAATCCCAAATTCTTTTTCCCATTTGGGGGGCAAATCAGCAGCGCCATCGGTAATAATTCGAAGCATGGAACACTCTCCTTAGAACTGAGTTTGGTCACCTATCTGGTCACGCAGCGCCAGAAGCGTGCGATGATAGAGGCTTTTTATTGCCCCTTCACTGCGTCCCATGATTTGCCCAATTTCAGCGTTTGAAAAATTCTCAACGAACTTCAGGATAAGCAAATGCTGTCTTTCCGGTGGCAGCTTGCGGATGAGTCTGAGAAGCGCATCCTGCTCTTCGGTACGGACAAGCGATGTCTCCGGATGGTCACCTTTGGCAGGCAGCACAGGGATGTCATTGATAGGAATTTCCTGTTTTCGGCTGCGGTCACGGTGCCAATTGGCAACCAGGTTGTGTGCGATGCGGTACAACCAGGCAGAGAACGGAACGCCGCGGTCTGTATAATTTCGAATGTGGTTCATCGCTCGTTGAAAAACGCGAGCGGTGAGATCTTCCGCGTCATGCGTGTTCCCCGTCCGGTAGTACACATAGTTGAAGATGCGGTCTATGTAGCACTCGTAGAGTTCCCCAAATGCATCGCGGTCACCCTGCGAGGCGCGCGCCAGTACATCTTTTTCGTTGTATTCAAGTTCCGGCACTAAAAAGCCTTACCGGCGAGGATTTGCTAACTTTAACCCCGCCGGATTTGAGAAGTTGCAGTGAGTATATCATGCCTCATTAATCATCTATTTATTAAGATTCTGGTTTACTGAATCCAAGAGGGTATTACATACCCTTTAATTCCATATTCCATTCCCAAATCATATGCCAATTCCTGCAAATGCGGATACAGGTTATCACCGGGGCATTCCGTTCCGTCCGGGCTTTGATCGGGATAATCCCGGTGGCCGGCTAGGTACCGAATGCTGTAAGCATAACGCAGATAATCGACCAGTTGCTGCAAGCTGGTAAGTTGTGCTTCTGAAGGCTGTTCGTCATTGAAATTGCCCAGCAAAACGATGCCCACCGAGCCTGTGTTGAAACCCTGCACATGCGCCCCACGGACGTTGAGTTCCCGCCCTTCGTAGATTATCCCATCGGAATCGATCAGGTAATGGTAAGCAACATCGGCAAAGCCGCGCTTGTCCATGTGTAAATCCTGAATTTCTTGCGGTTCGGCGTAGGGATAAGCCGAGTGATGGACGACAATCGTATTCAGCACGGTTTGCAATTCATTGGGATAGGTCAGCACACCGACTGGGTTAGCCAGCGGATCAAAAGCACCGTACTCCTCCGGTGCTTCCAAGTTTAGAGAGCGCGCATCCCATTCCGAGCGGGAGACGATAGTGGGCAGCGGGGGAGGGTCATTTCGAAGAGCATCCTGATCAAATATAGCGGATCGGTACAGCAACCAGATCAGTCCGAGTGCTATTAGCAGCACCCCCCATAATAGGATCCTATTTTTCATAAGAAAGGTATTAGACATGGGTTGATTATACAGAATCTAGGAAAATTCACGGCTGGTATAATTATTAATTGCATGTTTAAAATCACTTTAATGAAACATATGTGCTATAATTTGATCGTCCCAATAACTTTATAAGGAACAGCATGTTATCCAATGTCATCCGCGTGGTCGGTGCACGCGTCCATAACTTGAAGAATATTACCGTCGAGATCCCACGTGACAAGCTAGTGGTCATCACTGGCCTGTCGGGATCGGGAAAATCATCCCTGGCATTTGATACCATTTTTGCCGAAGGTCAGCGCCGTTACGTCGAATCGCTCTCGGCCTATGCCCGTCAGTTCATCGGCCAGATGGACAAGCCTGACGTGGACTATATCGAAGGCCTATCTCCGGCTGTTTCTATCGACCAGAAATCGACGTCTCATAATCCACGCTCAACAGTCGGTACAGTGACCGAAATTTACGATTACCTGCGTTTGTTGTTTGCGCGTGTAGGCATCCCGCACTGCCCGATATGTGGTCGGGAAGTTACTAAGCAATCCGCACAGGAGATCGTGGATGCCATTGAAAAGCTGCCCGAAGGAAGCCGCATCATGATTCTGTCGCCCTTAGTAAGGGGGCGCAAAGGCACGTATCAGGCCGTGTTCGAAGAGATTCGCAAGGCTGGGTTCGTGCGCGCCCGCGTGGATGACGAAATCCATAGCTTGGATGACGAGATCAAACTTGACCGTTACAAACAGCACACTATCGAGGCCGTGGTCGATCGGCTTGTAATTAAACCAGAAGATAATGAGGAAGAACAGCAGGCTGCACGCACACGTCTAACAGATTCAGTTGAAACCGCGCTTCAATTTGGTGAAGGTTACGTTTCTGTCAATAATGTGGATAGTAACGAAGATATTAACTTTTCTGAGCATTTGGCCTGTTCCGAACACGGCAGCACGGTACCCGAAATCGAGCCGCGTACGTTCTCCTTCAATACACCCCATGGCGCCTGCCCAGATTGCCAGGGCATTGGTAACAAGCTGGAAATCGATCCCGAGCGTATAATTCCAAACCCGGAACGGTCTCTGAACGATGGAGCAATTGCCAGCATGGAGTGGAGTGGCCCAAGGGAAGAAGGCGGATATTATTGGCAATCACTCGAAGGAGCAGCACGATTCAATAAAATTGACCTGGATAAACCGGTCGGCGAGCTAACGAAAAAGCAACTCGATATCATTCTATACGGTACTAATGGAAAAGAAATCGAGATCCGTTACCGAAACTCCAGTGGAAATGAATTCAAATTCAAGCGTGCCTTCGAGGGTGTAATTGGCAATCTCGAACGGCGTTATCGCGAGACCAGTTCAGAATACATGCGCTCGAGGATCAGCGAGTTCATGTCTGACCGGCCCTGCCCCACTTGCAACGGTGCGCGCTTGAATCCGGCGGCGCTGGCTGTAACTGTAGCAGAGGCAAACATCATCTCGGTCACATCCTGGCCAGTGTCGAAAACACTGGAGTGGGTAGAGAAATTTACTCAAAAGGGTTCCCCACTTAACAAACGGCAGCAAACCATTGCAGAACGCGTCATCAAGGAAATTTCTGAGCGACTTAGTTTTCTCGTCAACGTTGGCCTTGACTATTTGACACTCAACCGTTCGGCAGCCACACTCTCGGGTGGTGAGGCACAGCGCATCCGCTTGGCAACTCAGGTCGGCTCTCGGTTGGTTGGCGTGCTGTACGTGCTGGATGAACCCTCTATTGGGTTGCATCCACGTGATAACAACCGTTTACTGAATACACTTAAAGGCCTTCGCGATCTTGGCAATACTGTGCTGATCGTCGAACATGACGAAGAAACCATTCGCACAGCTGATTGGGTGCTGGACCTGGGTCCACGCGCTGGAGAACACGGCGGCGAAATCGTCTGCGAGGGGCCAATGGAACAGATCCTCAAGTGTTCTGATTCCCTCACCGGCGCGTACATCTCGGGACGGAAGCAGGTTCCGATCCCAGAGAAGAGGCGTGAAGGAAACGGTAAAATGTTGACCATTGTCGGTCCGCGAGCCAACAATCTCAAGGGCATGGACGTAAGCATCCCGCTTGGAAAACTGATCTGCATCACAGGTGTTTCGGGTAGCGGAAAATCCACGCTGATGAATGACGTACTGTACAAAGCGCTTGCTGCCAAGCTGATGGGTTCTCACACGCAACCTGGTGCGCATGAGCGTGTAGATGGCGTGGAACAGCTCGATAAGATTATCAACATCGACCAATCTCCCATCGGACGCACTCCACGTTCCAACCCTGGAACATATACCAGCCTGTTCGACGAAATCCGCAAATTATTCGCTGAACTACCCGAAAGCAAGGTGCGCGGGTACAAACCTGGTCGCTTCTCATTTAACGTTCATGGCGGGCGTTGTGAAGCTTGCCAGGGACAAGGGCAACTGCGAATTGAGATGCAATTTCTGCCAGATGTATATGTGCCTTGTGACGTGTGTCATGGTTGTCGTTTCAATCGAGAGACGCTGCAGGTCAAGTTCAAAGATAATAGTATCGCTGATGTATTGGACATGACAGTTGAAAAGGCGTTGGCCGAATTCTCGGCCTTCCCAAAAATGTTGAGTAAACTGCAACTGCTTGACGAAGTGGGTTTGGGATACATACGGATCGGACAGCCTGCTCCTACCTTGAGCGGGGGGGAAGCTCAACGCGTGAAACTAGCTAAAGAATTATCAAAACGCGCCACTGGCCGGACCCTTTACGTACTCGATGAACCCTCGGTTGGGCTCCACGCTGCGGATGTTCATAAACTGGTAGAGGTTCTTCAACGGTTGGTCAATACAGGGAATTCAGTGCTGATCATTGAACACAATATTGACATCATCAAAACTGCGGATTGGGTTATCGATTTAGGTCCGGAGGGCGGCGACATGGGCGGTGAATTGGTAGCCGAAGGCACACCCGAGGAACTTTGCGTGGCAAAAGGTTCCTATACAGGTGAGTTCCTTTGCGCCCATTTACAGAGTACTGCGTAAATACCTGATCCAAAATCCTATCATTTTCAAGCCATATGATGCAAGTAAATTCAGAGATAAAATGGTAGAAGCAGTGAAACCCTAACAGACTGCTTGGTTACACGCATTTTCGGGCATTCCCAAAACCTAACCACATCAGGTAGAATGTGCACGTAGGCATCGGGTGGAATTTCATCCACTAGAATGGCCCTACTCTAAAAAGGATAAAACCATGAATCACGGACAATCCACGCGCGGCGTAATTGATAACTATCGAAAACGTCGACAAAAGAATCAGGCTTTCATCATCTGGGGTGGAGCCAGCCTGCTGATCCTGGTTGGCATCCTGCTGATATTTCTTTGGGCAACCGGACCAAGCCAACCGCTTAGTTCCTTATTTGCCACTAAAACACCCATCCCAACCATGACCTTTACCCCAACGGTTACTCTTCCAGCAACAGAAACACCAACGATTACAGCAACTTTCACACAAACACCCACTGCCACAAAAAGCGCACCCTATTCATACATTGTACAAGAGGGTGATTTTTTGGCAACCATTGTCGAAAAGGAAGGTCTCGGCGAAAACGGCATCCAGCTTATCCTGATGCTCAATCCATTCGATGATGAAACATTTACAGGCATCGATCCCGCTACCCAGATCGTTTACCCCGGGCAAAATATTCTGCTTCCCTTCCCTGGTATGGAATTGCCAACTGCCACGCCCATCCCTGCAGATTTATCAAGGGGCACTGAGGTGACCTACACGGTTCAACCAGGTGATACTCTGGCTGGTATTGCAGCTTTATTCAATAGTACAATTGAGGAAATTATTGAAGGTAACGACCTGGAAGACCCGAATGCAATTTATGTCGGCCAACTTTTGTATATTCCGGCAAATCTGGTCACTCCAACGGCTACTTTCCCGCCAACAAGCACGCCACTCACACCGGTCGTGGAAACGCCATCCGCTACTCTAGCACCATAATTCGGGCTGGACAAATCCATGTCCCTCATGTAAAATACCGCTTCGTGGCTATATCCAGCCGCAATGCAATTAGAAAGATATTTTAGGAGAAAGACCTTGGCAAATATTAAGTCTCAGATCAAGCGCAATAAGCAAAACAATAAGCGCCGTTTAAGAAACCGTGTATATCGTGGTGCAGCTCGTGTTGCTGTTCGCAACGCACAATTTGCAATGGATTCCGGTAAGGCTGAAGAATCACAGACTGCGATATTGCAGGCTATCAGCGCCCTCGATACAGCGGCACAAAAAGGTGTGGTTCACAAAAACAATGCTGCTCGTCGTAAAGGTCGCTTGATGAAACGCATGGCAGCACTTAACATCGAATTTAAACCTGCAAAGATTGAAAAACCTAAAGCTGTAGAAAAAGGAGCTGTCACAGAACCGGCGCCCAAGAAAAAAGCGAGCAAGAAAGCTCCTGCCAAAAAGACCGCAAAGAAGGCTGCTCCTAAAAAGACTTCCAAGAAAGCTGCACCGAAGAAGACAACCAAGAAGGCCACAGCTGATAAGGCAACTAGCAAGAAAGCTGATTCGAAAAAGGGGACAAAAAAGTCTGATTAAATTTCCCTAGATTCAATAATGAAAGCGGGAGCGCCAAAATGCGCTCCCGCTTTTGCGTGCTGGCTGGCATGATATAATCGCCCCGCTTCAATATCTTAACTATCAACTAACAGGCAACCCATGTTTGAAAAAGAGCAAAATACCATTGAAGCCAAGATCAAAAAGTTTTGCCAACAAGACAATATACCCTTGGCGGAACTCAAGTGGCAACCCATACCTTTTAGTGGAGAGTGGGGAATTTCCACGTCTTTTTTCCAAACGGCAGCAGATGAAACACGTGCCGGGAAAGGCACAGGCAAACCCGTCCCACAGCGGGCGCAGGAGATCGCCGAGCAAGCAAAGGATTATGTTGGAAACGTGCCGGGGATTAGCCATGTCGAAGCTCTAAAAGGGTATCTAAATCTTTATTTTTCGACAGCTGAATATGCTTCCCGTGTCGTCAATATAATTTTGGAACAGTGTACGGATTTTGGACAGGGTGAGAAAAAGTCCGAGCGGGTGATGGTTGAATATGCACAACCTAACACACATCACTCGTTCCATATTGGGCATACACTTAACACCATCCTGGGTGAATCGTTGGCCAGGATCGTAGAATTTGCCGGATTCGAGACCATCCGGGCGACATACCCCGGTGACATCGGGTTAGGTGTGATCACCGCATTGTGGGCCTATAACAAATTCTATAAAGGCCAGGAGCCGCGTGACGTGCACGAGCGTGGACAGTGGCTGCTGAAAATTTACATTGAAGCCACAAAAATGCTGGAGCCGAAAGAAAACGAGAGTGCAGAGGAAAAGGCGCAGCGCGAAGCTTATGACACCGAACGGCGCGAGATGCTGCGTAAATGGGACGCAGGTAACCCCGCTGTCCGTGCGCTGTGGTTGGAGACGCGTGAATGGAGCCTGGAGGAGTATCGAGATATTTTATCCATGCTGGACATTGAGATGGACGTGTGGCTCTTCGAAAGCGAAGTAGATGAGCCGTCAAAGACCATTGTGAACGAACTACTGGAACGCGGCATCGCCGAGGACGAGCGCCCTGAAGGCGGCCCGGTGATTGTCAAAATTGACGAGAAGTTGGGGCTTGAAAAAGAAAAGTATCGCACAGCGGTCATCCTGCGCAGCGATGGTACCACTCTGTACCTGACCAAAGACCTGGCGCTGGCCAAAGACAAATTTGAGAAATACGAGGTGGATCGGTCTATTTATGTGGTAGATAACCGCCAGAGCTTACACTTTCAGCAGGCATTCAAGATCTTGGAATTGTGGGGCTTTCCACAGGCCGAGAAATGCTTCCATCTGGCACATGGATTTGTCAGCCTGCCCGAGGGTGCTATGTCTGCTCGCAAAGGAAGGGTAGCATTGTTCAAGGATGTAGCCGATGAAGCCGAACGCCGTGCGTTGGCTGCCATGACCGAACGCACACCTGATATGTCGAATTCCCAACGAGTTCAAATCACCCGTCAAATCGGGTTAGGCGCCCTGGCTTATGCCATGCTTTCAGTGGATAATAATAAAGACATTGTATTCGATATCAACAATGCCTTGAGTTTCGATGGCCGCACTGCGCCATACATTCAGAATGCACATGTTCGTGCCAACAGCATTCTAAGAAAAGCTGGTGGTATGCCTGATGCCGCTACATTTGAGTACGAACTGGCTTCTCAAGAAGTACAACTGATTGATCTGATCTCACGCTTCCCGGCCACCGTAGAACAGGCTGCACATGAATACCGGCCATTAGTAATAGCGAATTATGCTTACGACCTGGCGAACTCTTTTCATTCGTTCTATCACAGCGTACCGGTCATTCAAGCCGAAAGCACCGAAGTGCAAGCTGCCCGTTTACGTTTGGTAGCAGCTGCCAAACAAGTTTTGGCAACTGCCTTACGGTTATTGGTAATTCAGGCTCCGGAAGTAATGTAAGCAATCGGGCTAGACATGTAGAATCGTTTAGCCTGATTTATTTCCAAAGTCATTGTTTGCAAATTGCTTTTGCACTAAGAATAATGCAGATAATGATCTAAAACAGTGAACAAAGTCATCTGGGTAAAAACGAAGAAGCTCAAATCGAAAATCCAGGGCAGCTTCGGACACTGTCCTCAGTGTGACTTGTCAAAACAGGAGATTCTATGCCTATCAAAACCCTCATCATGGGCGCCGCCGGGCGCGACTTCCACAACTTCAACACCTACTTTCGTGGAAACAAGGACTACGAAGTTGTGGCCTTCACCGCCACCCAAATTCCGGATATCGAAGGTCGCCTCTATCCGGCCGAGCTGGCTGGTGACCTTTACCCAAGCGGGATTCCCATCCGAGCCGAAGAGGAACTATCGGCGCTAATCAAGGAACACGGCGTGGAACAGGTCATTTTCGCCTACTCAGATGTGCCTCATGAGTACGTGATGCACAAAGCCAGCTTGGTCAACGCGGCTGGTGCAGACTTCCGGCTGCAGGGTGCGCGCGCGACACAGGTTAAGTCGACCAAGCCAGTCGTCTCGGTCTGCGCGGTTCGCACGGGAGCAGGCAAAAGTCAGACCACGAGACGCGTTTCTCTCATCCTGCGCGAGATGGGATACAAAGTGGCCGCTATCCGTCACCCCATGCCATATGGCAATCTCATCCGTCAGGAAGTCCAGCGCTTTGCCGAGTACGATGACCTGGACGAGCATGAGTGCACCATTGAAGAGCGCGAAGAATATGAGCCTCACATCGATAATGGCGTGATCGTTTACGCGGGTGTAGATTATGAGAAGATCCTTCGCCAGGCAGAGAGGGAGGTTGATATCGTGCTGTGGGACGGAGGAAACAATGATTTCTCGTTCTACGTCTCGGATTTGCAAATTGTAGTGGCGGACCCGCATCGTTCTGGCCACGAGTCGAAATACTACCCTGGTGAGACCAATGCCCTGCTGGCAGATGTGTTCGTGCTCAACAAGGTGGATACTGCTGATCCAGATTCAGTCATCCAACTGCGTGAAAATCTGCGGACGCTAAACCCAAATGCCATTCAAATTGAAGCTGCTTCACCATTATTCGTGGATGACCCAGCTGCTATTCACGGTAAGCGTGTGCTGGTAGTAGAAGATGGCCCAACGCTGACGCACGGTGAGATGGCCTATGGCGCTGGCTATGTGGCTGCACGCCGCTTCGGTGCTGCAGAAATTGTCGATCCGCGCCCGTTCGCTGTCAAGTCCATCGCGGCAACATACGCAAAATATCCCAACACCGGTCCAATTTTGCCGGCCATGGGTTATGGCGAAGCACAAATGCGCGATCTTGAAGCCACCATCGAAAAAGCGGACGTGGATATGGTAGTGGTCGGCACACCCATCGACCTGACTCGGGTGATAAAAATCAAGAAACCTCACCAACGCGTACGCTATGAGTTGCAGGAGATTGGCCGGCCAACACTGGAAGATATATTGAAAGAAAAATTTGGGAACAAATAAGCCCCAAAATCGTTAGTTACAAAAAACATCGGATAAAATCTCCGATGTTTTTTGATATGATGATGTAAGTGTTAACCAAGGCAGATTGACTTATCTTACTCATGTTACGCAGTTGAGTAAAGGATAAGCGGATAAAATCAGGTCAAGGA
>CAZCPP010000119.1:0-10722 GCA_964500655.1 uncultured Anaerolineaceae bacterium
CAGCCCTTGTTTGGCAACACTCTCTAGTCTAATGGAGGAGGGCAAGCCCCGACGTACCCGAAGGGCACTTTGGCAGTCTCAAGTAATTATCAAACATAAGCTTTGACGAGCGTTGAGATCGCCGCACTTCGCTACGCTTCGTTCGCAATGACAGTTGAAATGAGAATTTATTATGAATAAAAAGCTAACTACCACCCTCTCCTACCTCACCACGATCCTGACACCCCTCTTTCTTCTGGGGTTAGGCGTGCGCATCTTGTTAACACCGCTCTTCTACAACGTTGAATACCGCATGCCATACTTCCCACCTGATCAGTATGGCTTCACAATGCAAGATCGCCTGGATCTGGCACCTTCCGCTATTGACTACCTGCTCAACGACTCAGATATATCCTATCTCAGCACTTTAACCTTCGAAAACGGTAAACCCCTTTACAACGAACGCGAACTCAGCCACATGGACGACGTCAAAGTTGTGACCAAAGCTACTCTCCGTGTCTGGTACATGGTCCTGGTGTTCCTTGGAGGTTTGGGAATCTGGGCACAGTTTGGGGAATGGTGGCAGGCATATCGCCTGGGATTGAAGCGCGGTGGCTGGTTGATGCTAGGCCTGGTATTGGTGATCGGTCTGTTTGGTGTGATTGCGTTTCGGCAACTTTTTACTTTATTCCATGCCCTTTTTTTTGAGGGCGATTCGTGGTTATTCTTGTATTCAGACACGCTCATCCGTCAATTCCCTATGCAGTTCTGGCAGGACGCGTTCATATGGGCTGGCGTGATCTCGGTTGGAGGCGGCTTGATCCTGGGAGTATTTCTAAAGACAACAAAAGGAGAAAACGAATAACAAGCAGCTAAAATTTCCATGACTTGCGTGTCGATTCACCCAATAGCGGGTTAACCACTTTGGATTAGCATGTGATTACTGGGTTTGAATATGCTAAACACACGTAGTGTATAATTCTTTTTCAAGGAGATTTCCATGAGTGAATATCTACCCCTCGAAGGTCGCGTAGCCGTTGTTACCGGCGCCTCACGCGGGATTGGACGAGCAATTGCGGAACTATTGGCACAGCGCGGTGCAGACGTGGCCTGTGGAGACAGGTTGGTTGAGCAAGCAGAAGAAACTGCTGCAGCTATTGCTGAAGCTACCGGGAGGCGAACCGGCGGTTGCCTGGTTGATGTCGCCGATCATCAAAGTGCACAAGAATTTATCAGTTGCGCTATCGAGGATTTTGGAAAGATAGATTTTCTAATTAACAATGCCGGCATCACCCGAGATAATTTGATCATGCGTATCAACGAGGGTGATTGGGATGACGTGATAGATGTCAATTTGAAGGGTGCTTACAATTGCTGCAAGGCTATCGTACGCCCAATGATGAAGCAGCGTTTTGGGCGAATTGTAAACATAACTTCGGTAGTCGGATTGTCTGGCAACGCCGGCCAGGCTAATTACGCAGCCTCCAAAGCCGGCTTGATCGGGTTCACAAAATCATTAGCCAGGGAATTAGGTTCGCGCAATATCACTGTGAACGCTGTGGCCCCCGGGTACGTCACCACGGCCCTGACCGATGTCTTACCAGATGAAATAAAAGATGCTTCCATTAAGGCTACACCGCTTGGCCGCCTTGGTGTACCCGAAGATGTTGCCGGGGCAGTGGCCTTTTTCGTATCGGACGATGCGGCTTATATTACGGGACAGGTACTCAGTGTAGACGGCGGCATGGTGATGATGTAAAAGTATATGGAGAATCTTATGGCAAACTCAGATCGCCCCCCCGGCAAAACGACCGTTTCACCCGATGTGCTGATCAGCATAGCCAAGCTATCCGCATTAGGTGTATCTGGTGTCAGTCATATGGCGCCCATCACTGGCGGGGTCAATCGCCTGTTCCGGAAAGGCGCCAATGAGGGCGTTCGCATTGTGGTGGAAGAAGATACGGTTTATGCCGATATGTACCTGGTCCTGAAAGAAGACGTAAACATCCGCGAGGTCAGCCGTAACGTGCAACAACAGGTTGCACGTGCAATTCAGGAAATGGTCGGTATGGATGTCGGCCATGTTGACATTCACATTGAAGATATTGATTACGAGGAAAGCACCGAGGCCTAAACCCGCATGAAGTCTCGCACCAGGGCACGCAGCCTTGCCCTGCAAGCACTTTATGAAGTAGATGTCACCAACCACCCTCCAGCCGAAGTTTTGAAAATGCGGCTGGAGGATACTCTCTTAACAGATGAATTAGCTGAATTCGCTCGTCAGATCATTTTTGGTGTACTCCCCCTGATCAAAATTCTTGATCAAATCATTGCCGAATACGCTCCAGAATGGCCGCTTGACCAAATAGCTGCCATTGACCGCAACATTTTGCGCTTGGCCTGTTGGGAATTTGCATCTCCAGCAGGAGACACGCCGATCAAAGTTGCAATCAATGAAGCGGTTGAGCTAGCCAAACTCTATGGCTCTGATAGCGCCCCTCGTTTTGTAAATGGCGTGTTGGGCAGCTTGGCTGACCATCAACAAGAAATCCGCCAGAGTCTACAACAGGAGAAACCCGAATAATCATGGATATTTTTGGCATCGGTCCGACCGAACTTGTTTTCGTTATTCTTATTGCCTTGATCCTGCTCGGCCCCAAAGATATGCAAAAAACCGGTCGCACCATTGGCCGGTTCCTTCGCGACATGACTACATCTGATGGATGGCGCGCCTTTCGTGATACTTCACGGGAAATTCGCAACCTGCCCAATCGACTAATGCGCGAAGCGAACTTGGAAGATCTTAATAAAGATATTGGGAAGATTGGTAAAGACATCCAAGAGGCAACGGATGTTAAAGGTTACGGAACCTGGTCTAATCCGTCCGTTACCAAACCCAAACCGCCTCAATCCAAGCCTAAACCTGTTGAGGAATCAGAAACGGTTACCAAATCAAAACCTACTCCACCAACAACAAAAGAATCTGACAAGGAATCTAACAAGAATGCGTAATTTCTTTTCAGGCCTTTGGTGGCTGATCACAGCCCCATTCCGCCTGCTGTGGTGGATCATCACATTCCCGTTTCGGTCATACCGCCAGATTCGCGAATTCCTAACTGATGAACCGGAGGAGCACGAGCTTGTTGACGTAGTCAGCGGTGTAGTTTCAGACAAAAACGTTCGTCAGGCAATGTGGGATCAGGTTGAAGACCTACGTAAGCATTTATTGCGCTCACTCATTGCGCTTTTTATCGCGGTTGGCATCTCATTTGCCTTTACAGAAAAATTGCTTCATTACTTAGCTCAGCATGTACCCGGCGGCGGACTAGAAGCCATGAAGGCCATTGAAGTAACCGAATCGATTGGTGTTTTCATGAAAGTATCACTACTTTCTGGTCTAGCAGTATCCCTTCCTTATATCGCATTTGAATTCTGGTTATTCGCTGCCCCCGGTCTCAAACCGCGTTCCCGAAGGTTTGGTCTGCTCGCCATTCCCCTAGCGACTTTACTCTTTATTTCTGGTATGGCATTTACGTTCTATATCATGATGCCTAAAACACTGCCATTCCTGCTCAACTTCATGGGCATCCAGGCTGAACTCCGTCCAGCGTCCTATTTTAACTTTATCACTGGTGTTATGTTCTGGATCGGCGTAGCCTTCGAATTCCCGCTAGTGATCTATGTACTTACCGCCATGGGTTTTATAAAACCAAAAGTCCTAGCAGAGCAATGGCGCCTTGCCATGGTATTGATTGCAGTGTTAGCCGCAGCCATTACTCCTACTGTGGATCCAGTCAACATGGCGCTTGTCATGGCGCCGATGTCACTTTTATACTTTATCAGTATTGGTCTAAGTCAAATCGCGTACAGAGGTAGAATGAAACAAGAAAATGAAAAAGCGATTGATGAGGAGGGCAAATGACCCGACTTAAAAAGATTTCCTCGAAATTTATTCTGGTTGTTACTATAGCTTCCTTTGCATTCACTAATACTGGTTGCCAATTTTCATTAATTCAATTGCCACCCTGGCTGGGAGGAGAAAGCAATACTGCTACTCCGGAAATTCCTAGCGGCCCAACCGCGACACCTATGCCCATGGCACAAGTAACATTTATTGCCGTTCTTCCCGAGCCGTTGGCAGAAGGCGAAAGCTTAGCCATAGCCATATTGGATGAAATCACTGGATTAGCACTGAACAGTGCGCTCTACCCTATGCAACCACGAGACCCACAAACCTATGCTGTCTCTTTGCCTCTTGGATTACATTCAGTGATCAAATATCGTTATGTACGGCGCACCAATGTGCAATTGCAAGAAGATAGCGGAACGGATGCTTCTGTTCGTTACCGGCTATATCAGGTCAACGGTCCCGGTGAGACGCGTGATATTGTCGCTAGCTGGATAGACCGCACTTATACCGGCAAAACCGGCAGCATAGAAGGTGAGGTCTATGCAGAGGGTGGCGGGGTATTGGCAAACATCATGGTCACTGCTGGAGGCGTGCAAACCATCACAGATTCCGCCGGACGATTTGACTTGGAAGGCCTGCCCCCCGGCACACATAATCTGGTAGCTTACGCGCTAGATGGCACTTACCAAACTTTCCAACAGGGCGCTTCTGTACTTGAAAACCTTAATACGCCCGGTAAAATATACATGAAACCCGCGCCGCTAGTGAATGTTACTTTCAACATTACTGTGCCTTCCAACACTTTGCCAGGCGCGCCTGTCCGTTTGGGGGGCAACCTATTCCAAATGGGCAATACGTTTGCTGATTTGCGTGGCGGATTGAGTGCGGTTGCCGATAGAATGCCGATCATGTCTGCTGGAGTTGACGGAGGTTATTCAATTTCACTACGTCTTCCAGTCGGGGCAGATGTACGCTACAAGTACACGCTTGGCGATGGCTTTTGGAATGCAGAACACAAATCAAATAGCGAATATAACATACGGCAGTTGATTGTTCCAGAAGAAGATATCGTTATCAACGAAAGTGTAGAGACATGGCAAGCTGGAAGTTCTGCACCGATCTTGTTTGAGGCTGATGTTCCAACCAATACACCCGTTGGCGATATAGTTTATATTCAATTCAATCCATATGGGTGGACAGAACCAGTCCCTATGTGGCCAATTGGAAATAATCGCTGGGTATACAAGCTATATAGTCCACTCAGTATCCTGGGCTCATTTGGCTATCGTTATTGTCGCGCCGGTCAATGTGGCAGCGCAGACGATATCGCTACAATGGGAGATTCGTCAAACGGGCGACAAATAACTACCAGCCTTGCACCCCAAGATATCAAAGACAGTGTCGAAAACTGGGCTTGGCTTGAAAATACTAAGCCAAATAATCTAGTTGGTGTTCCCGTAACAGCCCGACAAAACACTTTTATGGCAGGTGTAGAACTACAACCCACTCAACACCCAAACTGGGTAACATCCATTCCAATAGCCCTGCAAAATATAAAAGCGCTCGGCTCAAACACAGTGATCCTTACACCGACTTGGACGTATAGTAACTCCGACCCGTTGGTGTTGGCACCGGTTCCAGGTAAAGACTCGTTCTGGAACGATACTTATCGCATGGTAACCCAAGCACGTGCCTTGAACATGAATGTCGCAATTTTCCCCACTCCACGTTTCACAACTACTGTGGGTAGTTTCTGGGGTTCCACCCCGAAGTCCGAGGAGTGGTGGCAGACCTGGTTTGATCACTACCGTGCTTTTGTCGTTAACTATGCTGATCTTGCTTCCCAATCTGGAGCACAAACCTTGATCATTGGAGGTGATTGGATTAGTCCCGCATTACCCGATGGAACACTGGCCGATGGCACAACATCATCCGGTGTTCCTGAAAATGCTGAGACCCGTTGGAAAACCGTTATCGCTGAAGTACGTACACATTTCCGTGGCACAATACTCTGGGCACTGCCCTATGAGCAAGAGTATGTAGATACTCCGCTGGGATTTTTAAGCGACATCGATGGCCTTTATTTGCTATGGAGCGTAAAACTCAGCGATTCGTCCAGTCCATCTAAAATAGATTTAACGAACGAAGCTGGTCGTTTACTGGATACCAATTTATCCCCGTTGGCCTCGTTAGTAGGCAAACCAATCATTCTTGCAATAGCTTATCCCTCTGTCAACGGATCGGCTAGCGGATGTCTCTCAAATGGGCGTGGCGGTTGTCTGTACTGGACACAGCTTAGCCCTCCAAATCCAGACATATCATCTGTAACCCTAAACTTGCAATTACAAGCCGATATACTTGAATCTATGCTGATTGCAATCAATGAACGACAATGGGTAGGCGGTATTGTTAGCCGTGGTTATTACCCCCCAACTATCTTACAAGATAAATCCGCTTCCATCCATGGTAAACCTGCTGCAGATATCTTATGGTACTGGTATCCAAGGTTGCTTGGTTCAGGTGAATAATTAGAAAGAGCGCTGATAATTTATCAGTGCTTAACATTTTCAAAGATAGCTACGTGCTTTGATTCAAATATTAGCTCATATTGCGTAGAGTCACGAACAGATCCTAGTAACAATTTTAATGAGGCTTGCAACGGAGACGAACTCCCCTCTGGAATAACCTTGACCAGAAGATATTGATATTCTAAACCAGTGTTTTTCGTCCAAGCTGTAACACAGTTCACATCAGAACAGTGTTGTAAAGAAACCAGCTTTCCGTAATATTGGAAAAAGTCTGTACCTAATGTCCATTCAGCACCTTGAAGTGTCGTATGACTTTGTTGATCTGTTAGTGCCGGGAACCACTCCTGGAAGGGATCCTTCATAGAATACTGCTCACCCGTTAACAATAAGAATTTTCTTCCCGGAAGAATATTTGAATTCACCCAAGCAATGGTATCGCGGTCTGCTTTAGATAGACTCCCCCCAGCTAAGCCCAACCCAAAGATACTTGACCCAAAAAATAAGTAGAAAGCCATTCCATACATTGACAGGGTTATAAAGCGATCTGCTTGCCATGTGCCTTCGCGACCTCGCAAGGTGAGCAAAGCCGGCGCGACCACTTGATCAAAACCATATGCTGCCAACATAGACATGGGAATTAATACCATTCCATTCGCACTGCGTGGATCTACTATAAAAGGTAAGATTAACCAGATTGGTAATAAATACCTCTTTTGCGATAAGACCGCCAGCATGCCCACCAATCCGATTGCAACTGTCAGGCTAAAAAAGACTCCACCTCCGATCTGCAACATAATCAATTTGGTTAAATGAAAGGCGCCGTCATCGCTTGTCTGTATTGCAGACTGAAATGGAGCCAAACCATGATTTTCCAGCACCGTTCCCCACCAAGGCGCTGTCAGCACCACCACACTGATAGCAACTAGCATAGACCATAGAAAAGTGTTTTTAGAACGACCCCGAAAGAGCCAAAGAAGGATACAGGCAGCAGCAGCTTGAAATCCGGTTTCGGGGTGACTGAGAAATGCCAGAGCACCAAACAATGCTGTTAGGGCAGCATGCAAGCCCGTGGTCCGAGCGTAGAGGCGATTGGCAAATGCAATTGTTAGAAATAGGAACAAGAGGCCAAAAGAGCGTGTGATTCCACCACCCATAATCGCCCATCCAAACGAATCTGGTACTAACCCATAAAATAGGGCTGCCAATGCAGCCTGTATGTTAACATGAAGGATTTCTCTCGCAAAATAATAAAAAGCCAGCAACGATAATGTACTAACCACGGGCGGTAACCACTGGACAACATCCAAAGTCGAAACGTGAAAAAGGCTCGAAACCAGGGCTGTAATATAAAAGCCAAAAGGAGGGTAAGCGTAAGGGATATTTGCTAGATTGTACTGGGTGAAGACAGGGAGTAAAAAGTGGTTGGCTTTGAGTTCTTCCACCATGATGTAAAACATTCCACCATCGTTGACTGGAAAACCTGCCATCACAACAGGTATAAAGCGGATGATGCCTCCCAGGGTTATTGCAAGAAATAGAAATATTCTATAAGAATCATTGTTCTTCATAAATTGAGTGAATCTCCATTCACGACATTCATTCTTGAGTATAATCGTTTAATCATCGCCAACGGAGGAGAAATGAAAAGAATAACCCAACTCTTGTCACGTGTTCTGATCGCACTCGTTATCATTGTGGTTGTTGTAGGGGGAATTGGCACATATTATGTTAAAAGCTACATTCCGAATACGATTGCACCCAAATCCTTTCCGCAAGTAAATGGAAATATCAAACTGGCTGGTCTCAACAACACGGTAGATATTTACCGTGATGGGATGGGTATCCCGCATATCTATGCCACCAGTTTACATGACCTATTCTTCGCACAGGGTTACGTGCATGCCCAGGAACGGTTCTGGCAGATGGATTTTTGGCGTCATATTGGTTCAGGTCGTCTATCAGAGATGTTCGGGGAAAGCCAGGTAGATACTGATATGTTCTTGCGTACACTCGGTTGGCGTCAGACCGCAGAGCAAGAGTACGAGGAACTTGGTTCAGAACCCAAAGCCATTCTTGATGCTTACACTGAAGGGGTAAACGCATACATTACAGAACGAGATCCAGTCGAAATTAGTTTAGAGTACCTGATCCTGACTGGGGTACTTAATCCCGATTACACTATCGAACCATGGACACCCATCCACTCTCTGACATGGGGCAAAGCTATGGCCTGGGATTTACGAGGTAATATTGAGGAAGAGGTTGAGCGCGCTGTTCTACTAAATACACTTTCAACTGATCAGGTGAATGAATTGTTTCCCAAATATCCTGAAGATCATCCTGTCATTGTGCCAGAAATTGGTGAGAACGCAGTCGGTAGCCAGCCTTCAGACGTCAGTTATCAACCTCAATCAATTGATTATTCAAAAATTAATTTCAACCAAATCTACAAACAATTAACCATGCTAGATTCATACCTTAGCCCGGGAGGTTCCGGAATTGGTTCAAACTCATGGGCAATATCCGGAGAGCTTTCATCCACTGGTTCAGCGATCCTTGCCAATGATCCACACCTGGGTATTCAGATGCCATCCATCTGGTTCCAAATGGGTATGCATTGTCGTAATAAGGGTGAGGATTGCCCGTTTGAGATGAGCGGCTTCTCCTTCCCAGGTGTTCCTGGAGTTATTATTGGTCACAATGACAGGATTGCCTGGGGCTTCACCAACACAGGTCCCGACGTAATGGATCTGTACATCGAGAAGGTCAATCCTGAGAATCTCAACCAGTATGAGGTCAACGGTGAGTGGGTAGATTTTGAAAATCGTAATGAAACCATCAAAGTGGCAGGTGGTGATGAAGTTAATATCACCGTACGCGCTAGCCACCACGGCCCGGTGCTCACCGAAGTTTATGGCCCGCTCAAAGATCAGATTGATCTTGAAGAAGATCCCGAGGCTCAGCCCTTCAAAGATAAAGCCGGGGTAGACTTACCCGAAAACTACGTTATCTCGCTTGCGTGGACAGCTTTAATTCCGTCAACACCCTTCGAAGCCATCTGGGGCTTTAACAAAGCCCAAAATTGGGAAGAATTTCGGGCAGCTGGGAGTAACTTCCATGTTCCAGCTCAAAACTTATTGTATGCGGATATCGAAGGAAATATCGGCTATCAGATGCCTGGTGACATCCCCATTCGTGCGAAAGGCGACGGTACCCTCCCGGTTCCGGGTTGGACAGGTGATTATGAATGGACTGGGTTCATTCCCTTTGAGGAATTACCCTTTGTTCTTAACCCTGCCAGCGGATATATCGCCACTGCCAACAACCAGGTCAACCCATGGGACTACCCCTATTTGATAACAAAAGATTACAACTACGGCTTTCGTGCAACACGTATCGTAGACATGCTCGAAACCGCCCCCAGCAAAATAGATATTGATTATTTCCAATCTATGCAAGGGGATGCAAAAAATCTCAACGCCGAGAAATTGGTCCCAATTCTGCTCGCGCTCGAACTGGACTCTGAGCTTGCTTCCGTAAGAGATCAGACTCTCGGTTCATGGGACTATCAAAACCAAGCCGACTCACAATCAGCCGCCGTATTCGAACAATTCTGGTGGATCCTGCTTATCGAAACCTTCGGCGACGATCTACCAGGGCAATACTGGCCTGAGGGTGGCTCACGCTGGTTCGAAGTCGTGTGTAACCTCGTGGCTCAACCTGAAAGTCAATGGTGGGACGATAAAGATTCGGAAGCAGTGGTGGAAACTCGTGACGATATATTCACCCGCGCTTTTGAAGATACCATTGCTCAAATGCAAAAAGAATATGGCAAAGACCCGGCCAAATGGCCCGCCTGGGGCGAAATGCACGGCGCTACTTTTCGAAATGCCACACTGGGAGAATCTGGTATTGGCCCCATCGAAGCCATGTTCAATCGCGGACCATTCGTCACTGGTGGTAGTGAAGAGATTGTCAATGCTACTGGCTGGACGGTAGGCGAATCGTTTGAAGTGGATTGGTTACCCTCCATGCGTATGATTGTGGATCTAGGCGATTTACGCAATTCACTCACAGTTCATACTACCGGCCAATCTGGCCACGCTTATCACCCACACTATATCGACATGGCCCCACTATGGGCTGCGGTGCAATATTATCCAATGCATTGGAACGAACAAGCTGTCATCAGCAATGCAGAAGGGCATTTACGCCTAATCCCTTAATTGCGTCAATGAGCAGTTATATTGTCAAGTAAACTACTATCGACTGGAAGTCGATAGCTTTGTATGTCGAATGAAATTC
>CAZCPP010000120.1:0-10713 GCA_964500655.1 uncultured Anaerolineaceae bacterium
CAAACGACTTTATCCAGTTGTTGATGTTCAAAATTCAGCTTAACTATGCACTAGTTCTTACATATATAATTAAAATATTTCGGGCGATCTTTGAGTGATCGCCCGATTTTTCGTGCTATTGTTTTCTTAATCTATTGAACGCTGAAGCTGGCGGACTCAACCAAAGTTCCATTTAAATACACATCTACTTTGTAATCTCCAGCTGGCCAACCAGCATCATTCGATAATTGGAAATAAATCGCACCAGAGAAACTCTCGCCTTCGAAATCTGTAATTGACTGTTCATAAATTAATTCGCCAGGATTGTATCCATCAATTTGAACTGCAATCCATTTAGCTTCAGTGACTGTGCCAGGAGGCGCGTTACTTAAATCCGCACTGCGAAAAAGACATCTTCCGGGGAAAATACTGTAGTTGGATTTTGACCATCGCTATCTAAGGCTGTGGGTAAATTTGTCAGGCTCAATTCTGTATCGGTTAAACTGCAGGCTAATGATGCCAGCACAAGCCCCAAAACCGCTAAAAAAATTGAAAATTTACTATTCATTTTATTCTCCTTCGAGTAATCGATTTGACGGCAAGCCGCCTGATGGATGTAAACTTTATACTACAGATACATCGCAAGTAGAAGGGACAATTGTTCTATCAAATCACCTCAATGTAAATTCGCTTGTTGATCGCTCCTTTACTCTTATAATCTACAACATTGATTTTACCAATCTCAGATGTGTTAGCCACATGCGTCCCCCCATCAGCCTGCAAATCCAGCCCGACGATCTCTACAGTACGAACTTCCTGGATACCTTCGGGTAATAAATTTATCTTAGTGCGGATCAGGTCTGGAATTTGAAATGCTTCCTCGCGTGGAAGAATATTCACTCGTACTTCGTGGCCAGCTTCCGCTTCCTTATTAACCGCCGACTCGATCTCTCCTACAAGCTCCCCTTGTAGGCGCTCAAATTCAAAATCCATGCGACCTTTTCCGGGTTCCATATTCCCACCAGTGACCAGTGCCCCGTAATCACGAAAGACTGTACCACACAATACGTGCAAAGCTGTATGAGTACGCATTAGCAGATAGCGACGATCCCAATCGATTTGTCCATGCACTTGTGCACCTATTTCTGGCAAAGGCAAATCACCACCTAAGAAGTGTAATAAATCCGCACCACGCTTTTTCACCTTTTCAACCGGATATTCAGATCCGTTTGGTAATGAAAACTCTCCAAGATCATATGGCTGACCTCCCCCACCGGGGTAAAAAGCAGTTTTGTCGAGGATTACTGCATGAGCATCTTGGTCTGCTGTAGTCACAACTGCATCGAATTCTTTCAAATAACTATCAGTCTGGCATAATAACTCTGTCATGATCTCTCCTTTGCTTGCACAATAAAAGTGTACAATAAAAATGTCAGAATCACAACAAATATTAATATTACATTAGAAAATTCAAACCCGCTTGACTTTGACCTGCGAATTTTGTATAGTATTTTACGGAACTAACTACTGGCACTGCCGCCACCCGGCTGCTGTGCCTATTGTTTTGTGGGGAATATCTACTCGATCACAGGTAAGAAATACCCTTAGGGATGGATTGGGTGTAACCTCACCCTCTTTCTACACCATAGTCCTTTACGGGTAATACCTGAGTAGATACAACCACTTCATCGACCAAGGAGAGTTTGATGATCCGAGTAAGTGAACTCACAAAAGATTATGGGATACGGCGCGCCGTAGACAACCTGACCTTTGAAGCAGAACAGGGAGAGATCTTAGGCTTCTTAGGGCCAAACGGTGCTGGAAAAACAACCACCATGCGTGTCCTGAGCGGCTACATGCCTCCCACTGAAGGTGAGGCTACTGTCGCCGGCTACGATGTTGTATCAGAATCGATTGAAGTGCGCCGCCGTGTCGGTTACCTTCCAGAAACTGTCCCTTTGTATCGGGATATGACGGTTTTCGACTACCTCAAATTCATGGCTGATCTACGTCATCTACCAAATGGAGATGACCGCGTTGATAACACTTTGGAGATGGTTGGTATGGTAGATCGCGCCGAAGGCTATATTGGCGCTCTCTCGAAAGGAATGCGCCAAAGGATAGGCTTGGCTCAAGCCCTGCTACACAGGCCTGAGGTGCTGATACTGGACGAACCAACGATTGGCCTGGATCCGGGTCAGGTGGTAGAAATGCGCAATGTGATCCGTGAGATCGGAAAAGAGCGCACTGTCTTGCTTTCCACACATATTCTTTCGGAAGCCCAGCAACTTTGCGATCGCGTGCTGATCATCAATAAAGGTCGCATCGCAGCTGAAGACACTCCGGTCAATCTTCAGGCCAGCTTGATCGGCTCTGAGCGCGGCATGTTACGTGTGCGCGGTGAAGCAGATTCCTTAATTGGAAAGCTCAACAAACTAAAGGGTATCAACAACGTAAAACCAAAAGAGGAAGGTGTACTCGAGTTCCAAGTTGCACCTGGACAGGATGTGCGCGCCGAAGTGGCACGCACAACCATAAAAGCTGGTTACGATTTGCTGGAAATGCGCCCTATTGGAATGAGCTTGGAAGATATCTTCCTGCAACTCACCCGCGAAGAAAAAGCAGACATGGGATCGTGAGGAAAAAATGCGAAATATTTGGACCATCGCGAAACGCGAATACAAAATCTATTTCAGCAGTCCGCTAGCATACATCGTGATGCTGATCATCCTGGGTGTGATAGGTGCGATCTTTGCACTCAACATTATCAACTTATCAAGCAACCCATTCGGTATGGCGCCACCCCCAGATGTAAGCATTGTTACCGGGCCAATGGCCTTTCTACTGGTCTTCTCCGCGCCCGCTCTGACTATGCGTCTGCTGGCTGACGAACAACGGATGGGCACACTGGAATTGATGCTCACAGCCCCAGTCCGTGACTGGGAATTGGTAGTAGGGAAATGGTTTGGTTCGTTCCTGTTCGTTTTGACGATTATCGGAATAACCTTCATTTTCCCATTCATTCTCAACGGCATGGTTACACCCGGTATCGATCAACAGTTAATGCTCTCCAGCTACCTGGGCATAATTCTAGTAGCAGCTGCGTTCCTTTCGATTGGGGTGAGTATTTCGGCCATGTTCAGTAACCAGTTTGCGGCATTTTTTCTGTCAATGGGATTACTGGTTATCCTGTGGTTCCTGATCGGCATCCCTGCGCAAATATTTTATACCGGCGGCGAAGTATTCAACTATTTGAACATGAATGCTCGCTTTTACAACTCGCTAAATCAAGGCGTGATCAATCTGTCCGATATCGTGTATTTCCTAAGCGTAACAGCCTTGGGATTGTTTATCGGCAGTGCCGCTATTGAAACCCGGAGGTGGCGATAATGAATACTGACCTACGTCGCTTCGCACCGTTCGGCCTGATCCTATCTGGGCTGGCATTTCTCTTAATTATCGGCGTGCTGATCGTTCGCGCATTTGCCGCGGTCGACCTTTACACACCTCCTGATGCTGAATTACTCAATCGCATTCTTCTTATTGCGGTTGCCGTTTTCATTGTTGGCTTGGCTATATACACTTTACTTGATCCCGGTCGCGTGCGTAAGTTCCTAACTGGCCGACAAATTAAATATGGTAGCAATTCAGTTGTCCTATTTATCGCGTTCACCGGCATTCTGATCGTTCTAAATATGTTAGCTCAACAATATCCTCAACGTTGGGATGTAACCGAAGACAATCAACACACACTGGCCCCTGCAACTATTCAAGCCTTGCAAACGTTACCAGAGCCTGTGTTCGCCACCGCCTTTTACAGCATCCGTTTGAACTCAGAATCCGCTGGTCAGTTACTGGAAGATTTCAAAGCCAACAGCAACGGCAATTTTGATTACCAGTTCATGGACCCGGATTCCAATCCGCTGTTGGTCAATGAACTTGGCATCACCGGTGATGGAAAGATCTTGTTTCAGATGGGTGACAATCAGGAAATCGTCACATTTGCATCCGAGCGAGAAATGACTGGTGGTCTCATACGTTTGCTCAACCCAGAGCAACCGCCTATATATTTCTTGACCGGTGAAGGTGAGCACGATACAGAAAATTCGGGAGATACATCTTTCACGCGTGTACGCCAGGTTCTTGAAAACAAAAACTACGTTGTCAATACACTGAATTTGCAGGCCGAGAATAAAATTCCCGAAGATGCGCGTGCCGTTGTGGTAGCTGGCTCGCTCGTTCCGCTCACTGAAGATAGTCTCGCGCTCATCAAAGATTATTTGGAGAAAGGTGGCAGCCTGTTGGTTTTAGCAAACCCTGTACCACTAACAGAGTTTGAAGATAAAGCCGACTTATTGGCTGAATATCTAAGTACAAATTGGGGCATCACATTAAATAATGATATTGTGGTTGATACCAATTCCCCCTCTTCACCGTTCTTCGCAATCAGTGCGCAGTACGGTGAGCATCCGATCACCGACAAGATGCAGGGCATTGCAACCATCTTCCCTTTTTCGCGTAGTGTTACTGTAGATATTGAAAACACAACAGTTTCTCCCACACCGCTGATTTATACAATCGAGCAATCCTGGGGTGAAACAGACTTCAGTGCCCTTGAGCAGCAACCTCTAGCCTTTGATGAAGGTGCCGACCTACCTGGTCCAATGATTCTGGCAGCAACTGCAGAAGATGCAGCAGCAGATAGTCGCGTTGTGGTCTTTGGCAGTTCGTCATTCGCGCAGGATGACAACTTTGATTTTTCCGGAAATGGAGACATGCTAGTCAATGCTATTGATTGGGCAACTGAGCAAGAATCTTTAATTGGTATTACCGAAAAAGACGCAACTGTACGCACATTTAACCCGCCCGAATCCTTGCAATTCATCCTGACGATTGTTAGCGCTATTTGCATCATACCTTTTGCGATCATTGTGGCTGGCGTGTACGCCTGGGCCATGCGCCGCCAAAGAGGTTAAGCTATGAAGCGTTCAACCTGGATACTGCTCGTGATCTTCCTGGCGCTGGCAGGAGGCATGTTTTACCTTTATCAGAACGAACCGGTGATCGAAGAAGTAGATACAACACCCACTTCTCCGGACGAGTTTCTGTTTACTGAAATTAACGGCTTGCCAACCAGTATTGCCATAAAAAATGTTTCAGATGAGCAAGTGACTGTTATGCGCAACGATGAAGGCGTATGGGTGTTGAAACAGCCAGTTGAAACAGAAGCAAACCAAGGGTCCGTTGAAGCTGCGGCGACACAGTTAACATCCTTGCGCATCGTCTCTCGCCCGGAAGTTGTTCCCGATATAGTTGGCTTAAAACCGCCCTCATTTACGCTTACTGTTGTACTCACCGATAGAACCAAAAAAAATGTTTACATTGGTGATCTCGCTCCTTCTGGTAGTGGTTACTATGCCAGCGTAAACGATAGCGATGAAGTCATCATCATCAGTAAAGCCGGCCTTGATTCACTATTAGTGCTGCTCGAATCGCCACCCTATGAAAACACACCCATGCCATAATCATTGCAAGTTTATATTGGGTATTGAATTTTGAATGAAAAAAGAGTATTCTGGATTCAACTATTAAGAAGGTAGGTCGTATATTTAATGGATATGGAAAAATTATTGATCGTGGAAGATGAAGAATTCCCAGCGATTGCGCGCCTGGTTGAGCTAGGTCGCCAAAAATCATATGTCACGCTGGATGATATTCTTCATTTCTTCCCCGAGGCTGAGCAGGATGTTCAGAAATTAGAGGAAGCCTTTTCAGCACTTTTAAGCGCCGGTATTCCCTTCGTAGAAGACGCTACTATTAACGAACCCACTGAGGATGAGCTTGCTGCTGAAGAAGCGGAAGCTGAATCGGAAGAAGAAGGTGATGATACTGCACTAGAAGATTACTTAGCAAATATTGACACCGACGACACCATTGGGCTTTATCTTAAAGAGGTCAGTCGGGTTCCTTTGTTAACTGCGGAAGAAGAAGTAGAACTGGCGCAACGAATCGAGCGTGGGCGCATGGCGCGTGAGGAATTAGCTAAGGGAAAAGTCAGCCAACGCCGCCGCACCGAGTTACGTCGCCTGATCGAGGACGGGTGGGCTGCACGTGAGCATTTGATCACGGCGAATTCCCGCTTGGTAATTTCAGTCGCAAAAAAATATATGGGGCGTGGTGTACCTTTCCTTGATTTAATCCAGGAGGGCAATATTGGTTTGATCCGTGCAACCAAGAAATTCGATTATCGGCGAGGACACAAGTTCAGCACCTATGCTACCTGGTGGATTCGTCAAGCGGTAACACGTGCAATTGCCGATCAAGGGCGCACCATCCGGGTACCCGTGCATATGGGTGACCAAATCAACAAGCTTTTACGCGTTCAACATCAACTTACCCAGCGTCTTGGGCGTGAACCCTCAGTCGAGGAACTGGCAAATGCACTGGAAGTTCCACCCAAAAAGGTTGAGAACATGATCCAGGTTGCGAGGCGCCCGCTTTCACTTGAAACCCCCACTGATGATGAAGAAGATTCTGTGCTGGGTGATTTCATCGAAGATGACGAAGCCCCCCCACCAGATGATACTGCTACCTACCATTTATTACGCGAGCATTTAGGGGAAGTCATGAACAGCCTACCTCCGCGGGAAGTTCGCATTTTACAATTGCGCTACGGACTACTGGATGGTCAAGCATATACGCTCGAGGAAGTCGGTCGCAAAATGGGAGTCACTCGCGAACGAGTTCGTCAAATCGAAGCCCAGGCTCTTAGCAGGCTTAGGCACCCCACAATCCGCAGAAAGCTGCGTGATTATTTAGGTGAGTAAGAGAAATCAAAAAGCGATACGAACAACGTATCGCTTTTTGATTCCCGAAATATCTTGTACAATTGACTTGATATACAATGACTTGAACACAACTTATTGCTCCGCTTTTATAATTTCCAAGGCTTAGAATGTCAGATTCGCCACCCTCACAAACTAAAAATTATACCGTCCAAGGTGCAGTCTTCTTCTTATCATTGATCGGTCTTGCTATAAGGCTTTCTCCTGCGCTACAAACTCAATTCCCACTCAACGATGGCGGTTTATTTTACGCCATGATTGTTGACCTTCAAGAAACCCGCTACACATTACCTTTATATGCAACTTACAACGCTGCGAAAATCCCATTTGCCTACCCGCCCCTGGCGTTCTACCTGACTGGCATACTGGCGGAGTTATTACATATATCCACGCTTGATCTTGTGCGCGTCCTTCCAGCCTTCATCAGCACACTGACTATCCCGGCATTTTACTTACTCGCAAAAGAGATCACAGACTCCAAGCTGCAAATTGTTTTTAGTGTATTTGCCTTTACACTATTACCACGTGATTTTGCCTGGTTAATCATGGGTGGCGGGATTACACGATCCTTTGGGATGCTCTTTGCTATCCTGACAATGACCTTCGCATATCGTTTCTACAGTGGAAGATCAACGCGTCATTTCTTCAACTGCATCTTGCTCGGTGCATTGACAGTTATCACGCACCCTGAAGCAACCGTCCACACAGCTATCACAACCCTGGTATTTTATCTCTGGAAAGATCGCTCTCTGAAAAGTATTTTGTTGTCCCTTGGCATTGCTGCAAGCATTTTAGCATTAACTGCGCCCTGGTGGGGATTGGTCGTCAGTCGTCACGGGGTTGATCCCTTTCTAGCCGCTATGGGGGCCTCCAGACAAGACAGCATCAACCCACTGATTGGCCTGTTCATTTTTTTTCGCTTCATGTTTACCGACGAAGCCTTCTTGCCCATTCTCTCGATGCTAGGTTTAATTGGACTGTTCGTCAGCTTTACCCGCAAACAGACTTTGCTGCCAGTCTGGATGTTCATCCTGCACCTGATCGAGCCGCGTGGCGGAACTTTGTACATGATGATTCCAATGGCGCTATTAGTCGGGTACAGCCTTGAAAAAGTTATTTTGCCCGCCTTGCGCACAACCACGGAATCCGGTTCATCTCCAAAAAATCTACAGGGAAAACTAGAGCAAGTTTTTGGCGGGAAGGTGACTCGGTACTTCGTCCTGTTTTTATTCGCTTACAGCCTTATGTCTTCCTATAGCACTGGACAGAAAATCAAAGATGAATTCAGCCTGCAACCCGCGGACCTGGAAGCCTTCGTCTGGGTGCATAAGAATACGCCAGAAAACAGTCAATTCATTCTGTTAACAGGCCAGCACCACCTGCGAGACGCCTGGTCTGAATGGTTGCCCGTCCTTGCAGAACGCCGCAGCCAGGCTACGATGTTTGGCTACGAATGGGTCAACAATGACCAATTTGGAGCGCGGGTGGATGCGTACCAGAATCTCCAAGCCTGCGCTTATCAAGATACCACCTGCCTCGACTATTGGAGCCAGGAGACTGGCACTCAATTCTCATACGCATACATATGGAATAGAACAGACCCGATTCGTTTCCCACTAAGTGTTCATTTGCTGCAAAACGCAGAATATGAACTGGTTTTCCAAAACGAACAGACCATGATTTATCGTAAACCCTGAGAGAAAAAGTTGTGTTAAAAAATTTAGCATTCACGCAGGCAGTGTTACTTGGCATCGTAATAATCGTCGTTATTGCGTTAATCGTAGTCATGTCTACATACCTGCCTCAAGCAGTTGATTGGCATGGAGCCTTTCGTCCAGCCGCCCTTGAAATTTTACATGGACGCTCTCCTTTCAATGCCGATGGCTTCTATCACGCACCTTGGAGTCTTATTCCGCTCATTCCGCTAGCGTTATTGCCCGAGCCAATAGGTAGAGCATTTCTAATACTAATTAGTCTGACATCCTACACGTATGTAGCTTACCGGCTAGGAGCCAAACCTATTGCAATCGTTTTTTTGTTAATCTCTCCACCGGTACTCCATTTGGTCATGAACGGCAACCTAGATTGGATGGCAGCCATCGGTTTTATCCTGCCGCCCCAATTGGGATTGTTTTTTATCGCCATCAAGCCACAGATGGGTATTGCTGTGGCTCTTTTTTGGTTTATCGAAGCCTGGAGGCGAGACGGCTGGAAGCAGGTGGTGAAAACTTTTGCGCCCTTTACTGTAATCCTTTTACTGTCCTTTGTTCTCTTTGGTCTCTGGCCATTTAGGGCAGCGCGCGCAACAGGTTTCTGGTGGAATGCCAGCCTGTGGCCCATCTCCATCCCAGTCGGATTGGCGCTTTTTGTGACATCCATTCGTAAGGGAAAAATCGAATATGCCATGGCAGCATCGCCGTGTCTATCTCCCTATGTTTTATTGCATTCCTGGATAGGGGCAGTTTTGGCAATCGTAACATCCGTTCCTGAAACAATCGCGGTTGTGATCGGCTTATGGATCGTGGTGATATATAAACTTATAGCATAAGTGTCAATATTTATCGGGGATAAAATTCACACGCAGATCATTACCTATTGACTTTCATAAAAATTGATTAAGATTATCATATGACATGGCAACCAAAAAACCTTACGAGAGCCCAAATGGCTGAACGGCGAGATGAGGGGATAGAGTTATTGAAAGCCGGAAAAAAGACGCAAGTAGAAATTGCTCGACATCTTAGTGTCAGTGAAGCTGCCGTCAGTCAGTGGAAGAAAAAGTTGATTACAGAAGGCCCGGAAGCGTTGCGACCTCGTCGAGCTACGGGTCGGCCACCCAGGCTGGATGATGAAGCCAAGCAGGCGCTCATTAGGAAGTTGCCGAGATCATGGCTGTCTCACTGCCCACGATCTACGACTGGCACCATCGCTGGCAAGAGAACGGTCTAGCAGGGTTAGCAAATCGTCCAAAATCAGGTCGTCCACGGAAAGCTGACACCAGATATGTGGAGCTATTGGAAGAGACCATCGAGAAAGACCCACAAGAACTGGGCTACACCTTCACAATATGGACAGCCGACCGGTTACGATTACACATGCAAGCCCAAACTGGAAAACTGTTAGGCGCAACCCAGTTTCGGGCTTTACTAAAAGAAAACGGCTTTGTTTATCGTCGTCCGAAGCATGATCTGACCGATTTGCAGGATCCGCGGGCCCGTGAAGCTGCTGAAGCCTGGCTTGAGGAGTAAAAAAAAGTGCCGAAGAAGGCCAGATCGAGCTATTCTTTGTGGATGAAAGCACTTTAGGATGGTTGCCTGTTCTGATGGCCTGTTGGATGAAACGGGGATGTCAAAAACGTATTCCCACACCAGGACAACAACAATGGCGGCATATCTTTGGTGCTTACAACTGGGCCACGGATGAAGTCATTTACCAAATCGCAAGAAAACGTAACAGCGATACTTTCATTGCTTTTCTAGATCATTTGGTAGCTCAACATTCCGGAGAGCACCCATTGGTGATCGTTCTGGATAATGGTTCTATCCATCACAGCTATGCAACCCAAGCTGCCTTTGCTCTGCTAGAAAACGAATTATTACCGTTATTTTTGCCAAAATACTGTTCGCAACTCAATCCGATTGAGCGTTTTTGGAAACACTTGAAATCTTCGGCATGTGCCAACAAATTGTTTTGCGATATGGAGGCTCTTGTCACTTCCGTTGAACAATCTTTGCTTCAGCAAAATGACTTGCTATCCGATTCTCGTTTTATGTTTTTAAAGAACTTTTCGTGAGGCACTTATCATACATAATTCTTATTATATTTATCATTCGGTCCCACATTCCGCACCCCAGCGTAGCGGATTCGGGGAATATTAGGTAAGCTTGAG
>CAZCPP010000121.1:0-10710 GCA_964500655.1 uncultured Anaerolineaceae bacterium
GGGTTTTGTCCCATCATACATCATTTCACTAATTCCGGTAAACTCTAATAAATAAAATCAGAATATTTCTTTGAAAAATCAAAAGTACGCTTATCCAAGCTTTCGGATGCCCAATCCCACTCGCCTTGAATGGTCAAGCAGTTTGAAATACTGTATGTATCTTTTACCTGTCGCGCAACCCAATGCTTATCGACAGCTTCTAATACCCAGGCGTCTTCATGATTGGCAATGATAAAACTGTTGTGATAATACAATTTTCCATGTTGTGTACAATTACCACCCTGACCAAACTGTTCGAGTAACTCAACAATCACATTGACTGCTTCGCGTGGTGTCACAGCGCGTTCAAGCCCCAGGCGAAGCAAGTCCATCCCTAGCAGTGCGGGGTTTTTATTAGCTGGAATTTTTGAGAAGATGGCCTCGTTCCCTATAACAAGACCGTGTTCATTTACGCCAATTTCTGCACCCCACATCCAGAATGGTTGTGACAATAAGACCGCGTGAGTTTCTTTTACCTGCGGAATGCTAATATAGGTGCATTGTAGTTTTGAACCTGGCTCATTTATTTTGGCTGGTATTTGCAAAAGCTGTTGCGCCTCATTTGGATGACGGTCTGAGTTCTTGGCAAATATGGACTTCCCTCGCGCAGTTACAAGCCCAGTGGCGATCAGCGTGTCACACATGGATTTCACCCTCTTCTAATTATTTTTGATAACCCGATAATCGCCCTATTTTACCCTTTTCCTTATCCCTTACAAGCACTAATATGAAACGAATATAAATAATATAGGTCAGCTTGACTACAAGAATAAATATGTCTATTCACAAACGAATTCCCAAGTCTCCGCTCGACCAAGATTAGGTAACAAGATTCAAATATATTCAGCATGGTCACTCTATTACCAATCCCCCTATAAATTCCCGGATAACAGAATTTTTCGGAACGATGGTGTCATCAGACTCGGGCGTAACGGTTTCAAGCAGAGCATGAACACGTGATGCTCTCATGAAAGCATCCTGACGTAAGGGGTCATCTTTATATTTTTTTGCCCATTTACCAAAACCGTTAAAGAGTTTCGATTTGTAGAGCGGCAATTCATACGGCATAGCGCTATTGATAATAAAATCAGCTGTGCCCGAATACGGAATGATATTTTTCATTTCGCCCGACCTTACGTAATGCCAGTGAGTGAGTGTTTGTTCATAATCGTAAGAACGGTGAGTAGCGTCTCTCAACATTCTACGCATAAGCCGGATATCTGTCCAACGCATATATTTACCAGCTTTATCTTTCACCTGCATTAGCGGTTCGATATACAGGTTTATTTTATTATCGGCGATGCCATCCGTCAGGGGCGGGTATAAACCATACAGGCTGTCGATAAGGATAATATCGCCTTCAGCAAGCTTCATTGGGATCTGATCCGGATGGCTTTTACTGGTTTTGAAATCATAATAGGGCATCAGCACTTTTTCCCCGGCTAAAAGTTGATGCAGATGCCGATTGATCAACTCGACGTCAAGCGCTTGTGGTGTCTCAAAGTCGTAGTCTCCAAATTCGTCTTTTGGATGCAACTCTAAATCGTAATAATAGTTGTCTAAATTTAATTCGACAAACCGCAAACCTTGTTGACCAAGATTGTGGGCGATCTTTTGCGTTGTGGTGGTTTTCCCAGAAGAAGAAGGGCCGGCAATAACTACAAGTTTCACCTCGTCTCTTCGAGCCTCGATCAACTCTGTTACCGATTGGATATCACCCTCGTATGCTTCTTCCGACTCTCTGACGATCTCCGGGAATTCCCCGTTTTGAACCCTTTGATTTAGCTTCGTTACAGTATTGATCTCGTACTCTACAGCCCAATCTAACACGCCCCATATTTTCCTCCAAGGAATATATTCCGTGTGGTGTTCAAATCGAGATTTCTCATTTTCCCTTCGCCTGGTGCGTTCTTCCCGGTAAAGAATATATTCTTTCGAAACCTTAGCGTGTCCATTCTCGATTAGTACTTTTTCGACAATGTCCTGGATCTCTTCGACAGTTGGATACTGCTTAGGTTCAAATCGAGTTTCTAAGATTTCTACGACTTGTTTGCTTAGACCTTCAGCGATTTTTCGGTTCCTGCCTCCAACAGACACCGCAGCGCGATAAATTGCATTGGTAATTCGATCTTGTGAGAACGGAACCGTGGCCCCGTTTCGTTTGATGACATATTTGATCTTGGCCATCTCGATATACTCCCGCTCCTTACAGAGTCCCCTGGGCTGCTTCCGCTATACCGACAAACGATTTTGCCTTCAGACTGGCCCCGCCTACCAAGGCTCCATCGATCTCCCCACTCCGGAAG
Source organism: uncultured Anaerolineaceae bacterium (assembly GCA_964500655.1). Lineage (GTDB taxonomy): Bacteria > Chloroflexota > Anaerolineae > Anaerolineales > Villigracilaceae > JAABUE01. The sequence goes on from CAZCPP010000121.1 coordinate 2,346, forward strand.
AACTCCCCTGCATTGCTCGGGTTAACCGAACCACCATATAGCACCCGCACGCCTTGGGAGATTTCCTCTCCAAATAGGCCTTCCACCACCGGGCGAATAGCATTACGGATAAAAATATTTACGCCGTCAGCTGTTGCTGCGCGGCCTGTTCCAATCGCCCACACCGGTTCATAAGCTATGACCAATTGGCTGGCCCCAACAATTTGAGCACCATCCAGGCATTCCCTGACCTGTTGTGAAACAACCTCGGCCGCAATTCCAGCTTCGTTTTCTTCTAGAGATTCTCCAACGCATACGACCGGTCGTAATTTGTACTTCAATGCAACGCATACTTTGCGATTAATTGTCTCATCGTTTTCACCATAGTAAGCTCTGCGCTCGGAATGACCCAGGATAACATATTGGCAAAATTCAGCCAGCATCCGGGGAGATATCTCCCCTGTAAATGCGCCCTGTTCCTCCCAGGTCATATTTTGTGCACCAAGGCTGATATCCGTGTCTTTTAATTGTCTTGAAACTGCCATCAAAGCTGTAAAAGGAGGGCATATTAGCTTTTCAACACCTTTTACTGTCTTCAAATCCGGTAGCATCTCAGACACTAACTTGTATGCCTCGATTACGGTTTTATTCAATTTCCAATTTCCTGCGACGAGGGGAATGCGCATATTGTCCAATTAAACAAAAATTACTAGCTAATGTTCCAGTGATTCTACGAATAAAGAATCTACTATACCTACGATAACAGAAATAACACAACCGTCTGGCAAATTGAGCACCCCACGCGCACCATTCCCCTCCCGGTTGACCAGCACTGTATCGCCGATGCCGGCATGTGTATTATCAAGCGCGACAAAATCACCTTCTACAGGATCGCCGGGAAGTATCAGCGGCTGAACGACTAATAGACGGCGGTTCTTATAGTGTGGGTGGCTAATCGTTGTGACGACGGTTCCGGTGACTTTACCTAAAATCATAAGAGCTTTCGTTTAATAAATAGCTAAGTATATTGAGTTACACCCTTTTTCAGGGTGAAATCGAAATCGCCATCTGGTTTCACTTCTAATTCATCCACGATCCCAATCAGGGCCAGATCCACAGGTACAAATTTGTGTTCCCGCAATGCCAGAGCGGCCTCTCGCGAGCGAACCATCACGCATAGGTCACCCGGACCTGCTTCAACCACGTCAACTGCCACTTGCATTCTGCCAACAGGTTTCATGTGCTTATTTAATGGTTGCACTACCAGTAACTTCATGCCCTTCAAATCAGGATATTTGATAGTGCAAATCGCCGACCCACGCACGCGTCCAAATAGCATATTGGAATCCTAGCTCGTGCCGATGCTTTTGAGCACTCGTTGTATGATTGTATCTAACAGCTTGGGATCCACGGAATCACCCAAACGTGCGATTACCGCGTCACGAACACGTGTATGCATGTCATCGCCTGCTCCCGACTTCCTTTCAGATGCAGCTTGAGGGGAGGTAAGCGGCGTGCTCTTCTTTATCTCTGGTTTTTGTGAGCTGCCCGCAGAACCCATCTTCGATTTGGCAATGTACGGTCTTTCTGGAGCAGCAGGCGGCTTGTCGTCTTGACGCAATAGTTCAAGGCCCAGGCGACGGGCCTTATCATACGCAAGGTCAGTCAACACAACATCATCGTCCACAATCAAGGACTGAATGCCCTGTTTCACCATGTCATCAATATCTCGTTCGGTATAAAAAGTTTTCGGCATGTGATACTCCCTAGAAATCGCTCTCCACACCCTCCAGATCTTCCAGCGCCCGGATGGCAGCGTCACGAGCTGTCTTGGCTTCAGCTTCAGTACCAGAAAGCCACATACGTCCAAAACGCCCGACCGAGGTCACATGCACGACGTTGATACTGGCTTTCTTTTCTGCTTCATTGCAAGCGTAATTCATATACGCCGCCGGGAAACACTCTACCACCAACAACGTTTGACCTGGAACCAGCATGCTTCCACGCCGCCAGCGATTTAGGAGCTGCGCCTGGTATGGATCTATATTGGTGATCAACTGAACAGATGCAACCTTTGGACGAATTCGGTCTTCAATTTTCAACCCCAATCGTTCTAAGACAATACGCCCCGATTCAAGAACAGCGGCCTGGTTGTGTGAGTGCACTTCAAACATACCAAACTCGCGCTCAACAATCTGCGCACCAGGCCTGGCTTCGGTCGCCTTCACTGCGATATCCACAGTTCGGAACACTTCATTACCTGGTGCCATCTCGATGTAGAGAGAAGCCATACCCTCTGTTGGTAGATCACCCTGGGTGATAGTACCTACAAATGCCGCATACTGCGGCTGCATACGGTTCAGATAGCTGTAACAGCGTAATGAGAATTTTTCAGCAGCCATTAAAACTCCTTGATATACTCAGCGCCCTTGCTAGGACCTTCATCGTGCATAGCAATACCCAGCGGGGTGACAAACATCGGGCGCTCTGGGATATATGTAGGTAGGCCAGTGTACTCTTCAACCACTTCGTCCATACCTGGAAATTTGCTAGTACCGCCTACGATAACCAGATGCTCCACATTGGATTCGCTTTGCTCTTCATAGATTGCAATGTGACGCTCAACGATGCTGGCAACTTTTTCCATTACAGGACGGACGACCGGGAATAGGCGTATCTGCTCGTCAGGGTTGATCTTCATCGCCTCGGCAGCTTCGAATGGAATATCGTGCGCACCGGCAATCACCAGCGAGAAATGCGTCCCACCAGTAGCCTCGTCTGCAGAATAACCTACTTCGCCATCGCGCAAGACAGCAATACCCGTCGTACCACCGCCTACAACCACGATTGCTCCGTCTCGAAAACCGAGTAAGGTATTCGCTGCAGTTGGCTCATCCACCAAAGTGGTGCAATCGAACCCGGCGGCTTCAATCACATTAGCGATGGCGCGCACCTCGGCCTGCGGCACACCCGGCGGATACCCGCTGGATGCATGCGTCAATTCCCGACCCAACCTGCTCTCAACTCGTTGTTTCATTTCGGACAGCCGATCAACAGCACCAATGAAATCAACCACCAAGCCATCACGAACTACTTGAGCAAATTGATACTCGCCTGCTATCGGTTGCTTTTGTTGATCAAGCACTACCAAAACCAAATAGGCAGTCCCTAGATCAACTCCGACTTGGAGATTTCCCTTTGCTGGTTGTTCCAGCGATAAATTGCTTGCTGAAACATCCGACAGGTGGATTACTTGCTCGGCGCGTTCAAGAGTTTGGTAGAGTTCAGGCCGTGAGAGAAACTCCTTGGTGGCTATTTCTTAGCTCCGCCTGAGCGACCGCCGAATCCACCTTTGGAACTCTGCGGTAGGATCATTTCGACATTTTCATGTGGGCGCGGGATGACGTGGATCGAAACCAGTTCGCCAACGCGCTTGGCGGCAGCTCCACCGGCATCTGTAGCAGCTTTGACTGCGCCTACATCACCACGTACCATGACGGTGACAAATCCGCCACCGACGTATTCTGAACCGATCAGGATTACATTGGCTGCTTTTACCATCGCATCGGCGGCTTCGACAGCTCCAACCAATCCGCGAGTTTCAACCATTCCCAGGGCAATTAATGCAGGATCTTGAGCCATTTCACTCTCCTATCAATAGATTTGGTGTAATCACCAGTTTTTTCAATTCTTACTAAACTAAATTTATTCATCCAGATCTTAAGATCTCTCTGACTACATCTTCTACTACACTAGCAACTTTTTGTGGGTCAGAACCATATATAGGTCCAGCTGGGGTTGTACCAGCCCTGAGCGTCTCTTCCGGAGGTCGCACAGCTTCAAACGCCATTCGCTTAACGTTGAAAAGGTGGTAGACGGTCACATTATCGCCGGTGATCGCTCCACCAATTCCACCGGGTCCAAGCGTCAGCGAGGGCATAATTTTCGTCGTCAAGCCGATGGCGCCCAAAGTTGCCATGGTATTTACGCCAATGCGGAAGACCGGTTTTTCCAGTCCAAATGCCAAAATCACTTTCTCATCTGTCGCATGGATCATCAAGCTGTGACCACGCCCACCGAACTGGATCAAATCAATGCAGATGTCACAGCCTGCTTCCCAACCATCCGCCTCGTACCATCCCAGAACGGTGTTCATTTTTTCACGGGAAAGCGGTTCATCACGGCCAACCTTGTTCAACCTGGCTACAAGGATACGCGCATGCGCTGGAACTTGAATACCAGCCAGGGCCGCTATGTATTGTGCCGATTTTCCAACCGATTCGACTTTTATCGCACCATCGGGATAAAAAAGCGCATCACGTAATGCATCAGCTTGAGATTCATCAACGAAATATGCACCTTCTGCCTCCATCAATTGCTTCAAGCGGTTTGCAATGGGCCGATCAGCAACCACTGCCTGTTCAGTAGCACAAATCACAGAATGGTCAAATGCTTTACTGGCAACGATGTATTTGGCAGCTTTTTCCAAATCAGCACTACGATCTACATATGCGGGAACGTTGCCAGGACCTACACCATAAGCCGGTTTCCCTTGAGAGTGGGCTGCACGCACCATATCACTGCCCCCAGTAGCCAAAATGACCGCTGTGTATTTATGGGACATGAGCTCCTGAGTACCTGGCAAGCTGACCTGTGTCAAAATACTAATTAAACCCGATGGAGCACCTGCTTCTTCGGCCGCAACTATCATCAGTTGAGCTGTCTCGGAGGAACATTGGATTGCTGAAGGGTGAGGCGCGCACACGATGGCATTGCGAGCTTTGACTGCGATTAGTATTTTATTAATCGTTGTAGAAGTCGGATTAGTGCTGGGAATCAATGCAGCTACCACACCCATCGGCCAGGCAATTTCATAGATCAATTTCTCAGGATCGTCATTGATAACTCCTACTGTTTTTATATCCTTGATACTATTCCAGACATGTTGGGATGCGAATTCATTCTTCAGCTTTTTATGCTCGGGGACGCCGAATCCAGTCTCCTCAGCAGCCAAACGACCTAAGCGTTCCGCACCAAGAAAGGCCACCTCAGCCATGGCTGCACACACCCGGTCTACTTGCTGTTGGGTAGCATTTGCCCAGATACGCTGGGCCTCAAATGCCCGCTCAACAGCCTGGCGGGCTTCTTGAACCGAGAGTAGGTCTTTGTCACTTAAGGTCATTACTTGATCCTCTAACGCTCATATGAAAGTAATCATTCTTTGCGGTAAACGACATCGCCGCCAACTTCCAGGTGGTCGATTACGGCCATGATGACAGCATCCACCGGACTTTCCTTCGTAAGGTAAGTCTGCCGACCGCCAGAACCGTGGGCGGTCAGTACCAGATCTCCAATACCCGCATCCAGGGTATCTACGGCTACATAAGGTTTGCCATAGGGTGTGCCGGTCTCATCAGATTGACGCACGATGAGCAATTTTCGGCCAACCAATTTTTCATCCTTAATGGTCGAGATTGTCGTACCGACAACTTTCGCGATCAGCATCCTGGCTCACTCCTTGCGAAACACCACTTCACTGTCGACGTTCAAGTGATCAATCACGGCCATCACAACTGCGTCCACAGGACAGTCTTTGGTCAAAAAGGTCTGGCGCGCGCTGGAACCGTGCCCGGTAAGCACCAGTTCCCCCTCCCCAGCATCAACCAGATCAACCGCAACAAACGCTTTACCAAGGATATTTCCGGTGTGATCCGTTTCTTTCAGGATCAGCAATTTGCTGCCCTTGACCTTTTCATCCTTAATGGTCGAAATTGCGGTTCCGACAACTCTGGCAATAAGCATCTTTCGATTCTCTAATACGCCTTTGCAGCCACCGGTACTGATGAGTTCACAGCCGTCTCATCTTGCTCACCCTGGACAATTTTTACACCAGCGCTGGCGCCAAGGCGCGTCGCGCCTGCTGCGACCATACTCTTTGCATCTTCAAATGAAGATACGCCACCGGACGCCTTGACACCCATTTCTGGACCGATAACACGACGCATCAAAGCCACGTCTTCTACGGTTGCGCCTCCACCTGCAAAACCAGTGGAAGTCTTGACATAATCTGCCCCGGCTTCCTTAGCTAACAGGCAGGCAGCAACTTTCTCTTCATCGACCAGCAGCGAGGTCTCAATGATGACTTTGACAATTGCCCCGGCTGCATGGCCGACTTGCACAACGCCTTGAATATCACGCGCTACCAAAGTGTGGTCTTGCCCCTTGAGAGCACCTATGTTGATCACCATGTCAATCTCGGTAGCCCCATCGCGGAGTGCGGTTTCGGTTTCATAAGCTTTCACTTCAGGGGATGATGCTCCCAGCGGAAAACCGATCACGGTGCAGACCTTGACATTGGTACCACGCAACAAGTCTGCACATAATTTGACATGCGCAGGATTAATGCACACCGAGGCGAAGTCATACTTGCGCGCTTCATAACAAAGTTGGGCGATCTGGTCAGGTGTGGCATCTGGCTTGAGCAGTGTGTGGTCAATCAAAGAGGCAATATCCGGGTCTTCGGGAATCCCGCCTAGTGTAGACGTGATCCGTTCTGCACCGGCACTAATCACATGACCGACGTTGTCGAAGCAAGTTCTTACACAAATTCCATCTGCACATTCTTCGGTGCAATGCTCGCCATGAGACAGCTCTGCGAGCTGTTCCTTTTCAGCTAGAGCGAGCAGTACCTCGCGGGTGATAACCTCAACAATTTTTTCTACATTTCTTGTATCAATTGGCATTTCTTCTTCCAAATTTATGATTTATTTTCAATGGCAGTGATCTTATCCACACGACGAGCATGGCGTCCACCACCAAAATTAGTCGCAAGCCAGGTATCCACAACTTGGCGAGCTAGATTTTCTCCGATTAGTCCTGAACCCAAGGTAAGAACATTGGCATTGTTATGTTCCCGGCTATTGACCGCAGTTGCATTATCGTAGCACATAGCGGCTCGTACACCAGGTACTTTATTGGCGGCCATACAACTCCCAATCCCGGCGCCATCAACGATAATTCCTCGCCAGGCTCCTCCCGAACTCACTGCTTGGGCAACCGCCAAAGCAAAATCAGGATAATCAACGGATTCTGTACTGTTAGTACCGCAATCGTTCACTTGATAACCTGCTTCCGTCAAATGCGCTTTGAGCATCTCTTTCATTTTGTATCCGCCGTGATCGGCACCTAACGCAACAGAATTCTGGGTAAGATTACCAGTCGCATTACTGCTGATAGGTTTGGGCTGAGACTCGACGCGTCCTTCCGGGCCATGCATGGTACGCTGCACAACTTTCTCAACAATAGCCCGAAGTTCAGCATCCGAGATCATGACTACTTATTCCTGTGTCACATTGGCCGAGTGTATCGGCAACCTGCGAAATGTCGACTCTTCCGGCTTAGATTGCAAGCGTAGATTCGCATAGAAGCGGAAACAATCAGCACGCAATTCAGAATCCACATATTCGATCACTTCTCCGGCAAACAAGTGAGTTTCCCGATGAAAGGCCAGCACAACCGCTGGCAGCGTCAGGTTAAGTAAGCGCGCCACTTCTGTCGTGGCAAGACTAGCTTCAATTTCCTGTTCAGCATGGTGCGGTCGCATATTGTAAACATCAGATAACGTTTCATACAATGATTGAACTGAAAAATCATATTTCAATAATCCAGGGCAGAGGGCATGAGGCAGATAAGCGCGTTCAATCGCGACAGGCTCACCATCCATCTTCCGCACTCGAGAGAGGAAGACAACCTCTGCTCCAAGTTGAACCTGAAGTCGCCGGGTAAGATAGGGATCCGCACTGATTAATTTGGCTTCAACTACCTGACTTGTAATCTCCTTTTGATGCTTACGCATTTCCTGAGTAAATCCAAATAGATATTCAGCCGTTTTTGTCAGGCGACTGTCCTCAACAAATGTACCCAACCCAGGGACGGTTCTCAAAAAACCATCATTACTCAATTCGCTGAGCGCCCGACGGACAGTGTTGCGGCCAACAGAATAAATCTCACACAGCTCACTTTCAGAAGGGAGCCGATCGTTGGGTTTTAGTTCACCAGATTCAATCTTTTCTAAAACTGATTCCAGGAGGATCTGGTAAAGTGGTTTGGCTTGCTGCTCTCTGTCCATACGAATATTCTCTTGGCTTGTGAACAATCTCACATATACCAACCTGTACCAACAGGTACCTAAACATTATAGCATTTTTCGCTTATGAAAGTCAAGCAAATTCCCACAAAATCTGAGCGCCTATGGATAAATCAATGCTTTCTTCTTTATATCGAATCCCCATTGTGATCCTTCACAGAGCGGCTGAGAAATGTACCCATTTGGATTATCTGGACTTTGCCCTTTTTAGGGATTGATGGGATGGCATGAACCACCTGT
>CAZCPP010000122.1:0-10559 GCA_964500655.1 uncultured Anaerolineaceae bacterium
CCTTTGCGATGTCAACGCAACGCTCTAACCAGCTGAGCTAACCGCCCGAACAGGTCAGTATTATAACGAGGGGGAACAGTTTTGGCAATGCCAATTTGCTTTTTTGAACAATAACTGTAAATGACAAGAAAAATGCCCTACCGAACGGTTGGTAGGGCATGGATTAATCACAATTAAGGTCTTAACCCTAGGGTATTTCAGGCCTGGGCTTGATGATCATTTGCCCCGAAAGCAGTAACATAATAGTACATTCTTTCACAAGTAAGGATAAACTGCTTAGAGCGCGCAGGGAGAAACTCAGCGAACTTATCATCCCCGAAGGGGCCGCGGTCTAAGCGGTAATAAATCATGGAGGTATCCTATGACCCTTACCCAACGCAAGGCCTTGCGCCTGGCGCTTATTCTTTCAGGAGCCATATTGCTTGTAGTGGCGGGGTTTTCCCTGCACGGCGCAACGGCCTCCGCGTCTACACTTGAGGCGGCAATGCCAAATGTGGAGAGCGGGGCAATTTTAATTTCTGTGCTACCACCACCCAACCAGGATAATTGCCTGCACTGCCATATTGCGGGTGAGAACAAAAACCTGTGGACGCCGCTTGCGCGCTGGTCGGTCTTTGGGGTCTTCGGACTGGCCTTTGTCTTCGGCGTGTACCGATCCGCCAGCGTATGGGCCCAGAGGACACCCTGGAAACCATTTTGGAAACGTACTGTTGAATGGGTTGATGAGCGCTACGAGCTCTCCCCCATGATCTCGAAGCTTGCAACCAAGCCCGTGCCCAGATTTGCGATGAGGTGGTGGTACTGCCTGGGCGGTATAACAGCCTTCTTATTTGTGGTGCAAGGTATCACCGGCATCATGCTATCTTTCTACTATAAACCGACCGCCGCCGAAGCTTATAACAGCATTCTGTATATTGAGAATGAAGTCCGTTTCGGGGCCGCTATCCGCATGATCCATCACTGGGCGGCCAATGGCATGATCGTTATGTGTATTGCACACATGTTGCGCGTTTTTATAATGGGCGCCTACAAAAAGCCGCGTGAGCTGAACTGGGTCAGTGGCGTGCTGCTGCTCTTCCTTACGCTACTTTTTGGTTTTACGGGTTATTTACTACCCTGGGATCAACGCGCATATTGGGCTACTACCGTCGGCACAGATATCGGCGGTGCCTTTCCCGCAATTGGCAACCTGATCCTGGTCTTCCTGCGTGTTGGCTGGGACGTCAGCGAAGCTACGCTGGGGCGCTTCTACGGACTGCATATCATTGTCACGCCCTTGTTGGCGGTCGGGTTCATGCTGGCCCATTTCATGATGATTCGCAAGCTGGGCGTCCAGCGACCACTCTAGGAGAATCCGTTATGGCAACAACACATCCTGAACAAGAAAAAGACAGCGTTCCCTTCTTCCCGGATCACTTCAGGACCGAGTTCTACGTGGTGATCGGGATCGTGGTCCTGGCGCTCGTGGTCGGGACACTGAGCATGCTCTTCCCGGTTGGCCTGGGCGCCCCGGCTGACCCGCTCGATACCCCGCTGCACGTCAAACCAGAGTGGTACTTCCTGGCGATGTACCAACTGCTCAAGTACATTCCACCCTCTGTTCTCGGCATCGAAGGCCCAATTTTAGCCGTCGTCGCCATTGCGGTAGCCGTACTGGTGGTCACCATCTGGCCTTTCCTGGACCGCAAGAAAGATAGCAAAAAAGCCATGCGCATGCGCGCCATTGTCACCGTCGTTGGTGTGATCCTGGCGATCGCGCTGACTATTTGGGGGGAGGTAAGCTAACATGGACGACGTAACACGACGAGACTTTTTAAATCTACTTAAAGGAACCGGTGCCGTAATCGGTGTAGGCGCAGTGGCTGTGCCTGTGGTTTCTTATTTCTATCCACCCAAACTGGAGGAGATGCCCTCCGAGCCGGTGCTGATCTGCGCGGAAGATGAATTGCCCATTGGTGAATCCAAAACGGTCAAATTCGGACGATATCCTGCCATCGTTGTTCATCTGGATTCCGGCCTGAAAGCTTATTCCGCTGTGTGCACGCATTTCGCATGCATCGTCAAATGGAATGCCGAGCAAAAGCGTTTGGATTGTCCTTGTCACGACGGCTTCTTCAGTGCTGAAGATGGCTCCGTGCTGGCTGGCCCACCGCCTTCGCCGTTGGCCATGCTGGTGGCTGAAGTAGTGGATGGGCAAATCTACGTCAAAGTTGGAGGTGAGTCATGACCGCCGAAACAACCGTTGCACCCACAACCACTTCCAATCGTTGGAAGAATCTGGGTCCGCGTCTGAAGGATTTCTTCATGCATGTTATCGGCCAGGTGCGCATTCTTAAGAAAGCCTATCCTGGCATTATGCACTTCATGCTCTTTTGGGGCGTGAGTATCCAGGTAATTGGCACCATTATCAATCTGCTCAATATGGCACTCTTCCAACCCTGGGTGATCGAATGGCCGCGCGTGACATGGTATCTGGGTTATGAACTGGTGATGGACATTGCCGGAGTCATGATCCTGATCGGTGTGGTAATGGCGACTTTCCGCCGCTATATCCTGCGACCGAAATCCCTCGAATCAAGTTGGGACGATGGGTTCGCCCTGCTTATGTTGACCTTGATCGTACTGGTCGGTTATACCAACGAAGCTACCCGTTTTCTCTCTTCAAACCCGGGTTGGGCTGCTTGGTCACCGATCGGAAATTGGTTCGCTGGGCTGCTGGGGGTTGCCGGGGTCTCGCCTCAGCAGGCTCAGGTCTGGCATGATGCGTCGGTTTATATCCATGTCACATTAGCGATGGCTTTAGTCGCAGTCATTCCGTTCACTAAGATGCGACATATGATCTACGCGCCGCTTAATATCCTGAACCGCTCATTTCGCAAGATTGGTGAGTTGGAAAAAATCGAAGACATTGAGACGACCGAATTATTAGGAGTTGGAAAAGTCAGTGAGTTTACATCGCAGCAACTGCTCTCGTTTGATGCCTGCCTGCGCTGTGGTCGTTGTGAAGAAGCCTGCCCATCTAATTTTAGTGGTATGGACTACTCGCCCAAGGAGCTTATCCAATCCATGCGCACGGCTATGCTGGATAATCTGGTGAAGGGCAATGGTAAGAGTGAGGCCGAGATCATGGGCTCGGTCATCTCGGATGAATATGCCTGGCAATGCACTACCTGTGGAGCCTGCATCGAAAAGTGTCCGGCTTTCATCAATCCGGTGGATGAGATCGTTGATCTACGCCGTTATCAGATATTGACCACAGGGCAGATGCCCAAGCCGGTTGGCGATACCATGCGCAACTGGGAGCGTCAGGCCAATCCCTGGGGTATGCCGCCCGAAGACCGCATGAAATGGGCCGAAGGGTTGAATATTCGTGAATTGACTCCTGGTGATGAAACGGATGTGCTCTTTTTCACCGGTTGTGCGGCTGCATTCGATGACCGCAATAAGAAGGTGGCGCGTGCCTTTGTCAAGTTGATGCAAAAGGCTGGTGTAGATTTCGCCGTGCTGGGCTTCGACGAGGTTTGCTGTGGCGAAACCGCCCGACGAATGGGACATGAGTATCTGTTCCAGGAATTTGCTAAACAAAATATCGAGGTCTTTGACTCGGTCAAGTTCAACCGGGTTGTAACCGCTTGCCCGCACTGCTTTAACACGCTCAAGAACGAGTATCCGCAAATGGGTGGGGATTTTGAGGTGCTGCACTACAGCGAGTTACTGGCTGAGTTGAACCTGCCCCCTGCGACAGCCAATGGGAATGGGATCAATGGCAAAATCACATACCATGATTCGTGCTATCTGGGCCGCTATAACAAGATTTATGACCAACCAAGAAAATTGCTCAAAGGCGCTGATGTTAATTTAGTTGAAATGGCACGTAGCGGTGCGGATTCCTTCTGCTGCGGCGGTGGCGGTGGACAGATGTGGCTTGAAGTGGATGCCAGCACACGCATCAATCATCGCCGACTAAGCGACTCGCTGGATTCCAAAGCAGATGTGGTCGCTACAGCATGCCCGTATTGTTTATTGATGTTCGATGATGCCATACGCTCGAAAGGGATCGGCGAGCAGATCAAAGTTATGGATATTGCGGAGGTTTTAGAGACGCAGATTGGTGAATGAAAGAGGTGTTCGATGAATTCGAACTGGATTATCCAAACACACGGTAACCCAATTGGAGCGTTGCAAAAATTTGTTAAAACGCTTTGGGAACAAACAAACCTTGCTGCGCTCATAATCGCACCAAATAACGATGATTTCGTATTGGAATCACCGGAGGAGCTGGATGAACTGAATCCGTTTCAGCCGCTAATGAAATTGAATACAGCACGGTTAGTAGTAGAGACCGCCCAGAAACGTCCCGGCAAACGGCTGGGAGCATTACTACGCCCGTGTGAGATGCGTGCTCTAAACGAAATGGCTGAACGCGGTGCCATCAAACGTGAGGATGTATTTGCTATTTGCGTTGATTGTCTGGGCACCTTTCCAGCAGATGAGTTTGAATGGCGCTCAAAGCGTTCTGCCAAAGGCCTGACCCGAGAATCGCTGCAGTTTGCCCCCCAGGGCGGGATTTCTGCTTACCGTTATCGCGCAGCTTGTCAAATGTGCGCCAAACCAGGTGCCACGGAAGGTGATGTCAATATCGGTGTTTTTGGTTTGCCAGTGAGACAGTCGATCTTGGTGAACGGCCTTAACCTTGATGCCAACCTGCGGAAGAGCACCCAAGAAAAGGCAGAGGAAGATTTGGTCACCACGCGGGAACAGATGCTAGCCAAAATTTCCGAACGACATGTACGCACCCGGGAGCGAGTGCTCAAAAGCTTGGATGAGTCCCTCCCTTCGGATTTGGAAGAATTGCTTGAGCAGTTTGAATCCTGTGGTACTTGCCAAAATTGCATGGATGTGTGCCCCATTTGTACAGTAGAACAGCCGCACAGAGATGCAAAGGGTAAATTGGTGCGCGAAGATGTGGTCAACTGGCTGCTTTCTTGTGCAGGCTGCGGCATGTGCGAGCAATCCTGCCCACAGCACCAACCGTTGAGTGCGATCTTTAATCATATTCGCGAACAAATCGATGCGGAATTGACTTTATAAGGAAATTTAAAGGATGAACGAGAAACGAGGCTACCTGATTTTTTTGGTAGCCTCGTTTTTGATCGTTTCTTTACTTTTGAAACTCTCGATAAGTTCCTGAAAGTTTCACAAAATGTGTAGGTTACAAACCTGTCGGAAATGGTAACCGTAGATAGCAAAAGTAATCGCTAACGGGAACAATTTGGGGCGTCGGAGGAGCGTCCAGAAAAAAAGTTTCCAATAGTGGATTCGTTCCCTGTCGATAATCCCCAGTTGAATGATCGACCGGAATAAAGCCAAGACATATTGAAAATCCAATTCGATTTTGATTTTTGGCGTTTTGTATTCTTTTAAAAAGGTCTTGACCCGTGCGTAATAATTTTTTGGCGAGTATAGATATTGCACGACGGTTTTATAACCTTTTCGTAGTACATCCAAGCTCATTTTGGGGATGATGTTGGTTGTGCCATCCACGTTATCGCCTGAAAATGCGCCTCGCAAACGTCCTTCGCGCTCTAACCTTTCATAAAGCCGAGTGCCAATTGGTGCTTGCAACAGACCGACCATAGCGGTCACGATGCCACTCTTTTGGATAAATTCGATCTGCTTCTGGAATATCGAGGGGGTATCACTGTCAAAACCGATGATGAAACCGCCCTGAACTTGCAGGCCGCTGCGCTGGATGCGTTTTATATCCTCAACCAGGTCACGGCGGCGGTTTTGCCCTTTGTTGCACTCGGCCAAACTGTCATCATCGGGTGTTTCTACACCAATGAAGACAGTGGTGAAGCCGGCTTCAGCCATCAGATCCATCAACTCCTGGTCGTCAGCCATGTTGATAGAAACCTCGGTAGAAAAGCTTAGGCCGATCTTGTCTGCGCGCCATTCGATTAGAGCTGGCAGCAGGGTTTTCTTAAGATGTTTTTTGTTTCCAATCAGATTGTCATCTACGAAGAAAACCGATCCGCGCCAGCCTAAACGGTAAAGACCATCCAACTCATGGATAATCTGTTTTGCAGCCTTGACACGCGGCCTATGGCCGAACAAGGAAGTGATGTTGCAGAACTCACAGTCGAAAGGGCAACCGCGTGAGTATTGAATTGCCATCGTAGCATAGCGTTTCAACTCAGCCAATTCCCATAACGGGGCAGGCGTATTTTGGATATCCGGAAATTCGGGTGTGGTATAGATTCGTTTGGCACTGTCCCTTTCCAAGTCACTCAAGAATGGCGGTAAGGTCAACTCTGCTTCGTTCAAGATGAAATGATCTACAGTCTCGAATTGATCATGTTCGGTTGTAAATAACGGTCCCCCGGCCACTATCTTAAGGCCCGCAGCTTTGCAGCGAGCAATGACCTTCTGTGTCGATATACGCTGGACAGCCATAGCGCTGATAAAGGCCGTGTCGGCCCAGGCCAAATCTTGCTCAGTGAGCTTGCAGACATTTAGATCAACCAGGCGTTTTTCCCATTGCGCAGGTAACATAGCCGCTACTGTTAATAATCCTAAAGGAGGTAAAGAAGCCCGCTTGCGAATGAATTTCAAGGCGTGTTTGAAACTCCAAAACGTATCCGGGAATTCGGGGTAGATCAACAACACATTCATTTTTATCCTCCAGTCAATAATCTATTATAGCCCCAACAATGGGGGTAACTTCACAATCGATAGTGATTTGATTGTGATTGAATTGCCGGCCAATAGCCATTTGATAGGTTTTTGCTGTGTGCTGAGGCTGGAAGATTCTAGCTGGGACGATGAACACAGATTGTAATGATTGTTGTGGCCCGAATTTGCGTGAGATTATCAAGTTTTTCTTGACGCATTTGGTTCGAGGTGATATGCTTGCGCGGAATATGGAACTTATCTCCAACTTTAACTGCACCAATAATAACGATAATAATCATGACCGCATCAATTTGATGACGGGACGTTGGTGATAGGACAAGTTCGGCAACCCGAGCACAAACAACAGAGGTGAGCCCAAAAGCAACCCAACGCCCCGATTTTCTCGGGGCGTTTTTTATACCTCACCCTTTTTCCACGGTTTTAGGAAAAGAAGGGAGGGGCTTAACAGGAGAAGACCTCATGACCATTTCAAACACCACACCTGTTTACGTGGCGCCTGACAAAAATCTCAATCCAGTAAGTGACCATTTGGTAAAAATGATGGACATTCCGCCTTCACGCATGTTCCTGACAAAAAATTCACTCAAAGTGTATCAAGAGAAAAACCTGGATTCGCTGGTATATGATGCGTCGCAGGGTGATGGTGGCGCTTCTCTGCCCGGGGTACCGAAAGCCATTCTAGAGCGTGCAGCTGAGATGCAATACGAGCATGGCACCTCCTATGATATGCCATTCGGTACGGCCGCCTATCGAGAATCAGTGATCGAAAAATATTGGCAACTTGATCCTTCACTGGGATGGGGACCTGCGAACGTATTAGGTGCTTGCGGTGGACGCGATGCTTTGGTCAAGGCTTATCAGGCTATGCTGGCGCTTGGTCACGGGCGGCAGGGAGACATCATTGCGGTCTCGCGTGTTCCATGGATTTCGTATAACTGGGGGCCATATGGAATTGGAGCCAACGTGCTGTGGTCGCCTGGTGACCCTGATAACGGTTGGGCTTATTCTGAAGACGGTATCAAGGCCAGTATCGAATTTGCTGCGAAGTCAGAACGCAAGATTACCTGCCTGGTCATCACCAATCCGGATAATCCGACCGGGTTGACGACCTCCGTCGAGAAGATGGTTGCTCTTGCCAGGTGCGCGTTGGAAGCAGGAGTGGCTTTCGTCCTGTTCGATTGGATGTATCATTATGTCACAGATGAACAGCCTAATGACCTGAATACTTTCTTGAAGCACTTTACCCCTGCCGAGCTTGAACGATTGTTGTTTTTGGATGGGCTGACAAAGTCACTGGGCGCTTCAAATATTCGCAACTGTCATTTGCTGGGGGATGAAAAGCTGATCAAATTCATCACGGCACGCGCTTCACATACCGTCATGCCGACGTATTTCTCTCTAGCAGTGGCGATGGCTGCCTACGAAATGGGATATGCAGAAGCCTCGAAAATGATAGTAGAACCGACAAATGCAAGTCGCGCTGTACTGAAAAAATTGCTGACGGATAATGGTTTGCAACACATTATTGGCAAGGGATACTATGCGTTTATTAACGTCGGAGATTTCATTAAATCCAAAGGTTGGGAGGATAGTGAACCGCTTGGTCAATATCTTGGAGAGAAGTATGGTGTTGCTATTGTGCCGGGTGTGTTTTTCTCGCCCTTCGGCGGCGACTGGGTACGCTTCTCATATGCCACACCTGCCGAGCGCACACAGGGCGCGTTTGAGCGCTTGCTCACCGGTTTGAAATCGTTGCAAGACTGATCGGATTTTTGTGGCGGACGCAATGGCATATTCTCCTGCAAAATTCGCTGAAAAGTACCAACTTGCCCGCGAAGCAGCCATCAAGGAAAAACCTGACGGCGGCCTGAACGGATTCGAACTTGAGTAGAACCTGCTCGACGAGAAATTTCGTCCCTTGCTTACAGTCGGCTCAGGTCCTGCGCAGCAATCCTTTGTGGACTATTTTCGTACTGAAATCATCCCACCATACTTTCGGACAAGGCTCGGGATCCCAGGCTGGGAACGCAAAGGACCAGATGTTGCGGCACGGGCTTTGTTACAGATGGTCAAACAAATAGAATGATCTTTATCATTTGGCTGGAAATCAAAAAAGCGGACTGGTAATTGCCAGTCCGCCTTTTTGCTAAGGAATAGAATTTGTGATAGCTGCATTTGCCAGCGCGATCACCACATCACGTGGACCCGCCTTAAGACCGATCGAATACTGGTAACCACCGTAGATCCACCAAACTTGCGAGTCATTACAGTTGGCGCCACAGGTGTAGTCCACAAAATAACCGATGATGCCGTTAGCAAGGGTGACTTGTTCGGCTCGTTCGGCTTCAAACGGGAAGGTGGTAGTACCCACCGGGATCGAAGATGCGGTTTGCATCCCGGTGATGATCCCATAATGGCAGGCGCCCGCACCCTGACAATCGTATCCGTAATCCAAATTGGCTTCATATTCGCCTTCCCTGGCGCTGAGCAGGTATGGCACAATTTCTGGTAGCCCGGCTTCAACCGGGAATTCAGGCGGTAACATCGGGGGAACAGTGTGTGCAACGATGCTCTGCATCAGCCCACCAGAGAAAGGCTCGATTTTTGGGAAGACTTGTCCACCGGTATCAGCTGGTGCTGGGGGAATGGATACAAAGAGAGTGTATTCCAGGGATTCCCCTGAAAGCGAGCGCACATCGATGTAATATTCTTGTGTAAGCGGCAGTGTGCCAGCCCAAGACGTAGCGTCAGCGTGGTCTGAGATGAGTACAGTGCCGTCCAGCCCCCAGATTACCAGTATAGCTGGCGAAGAGGGGTAAAGGTTTACGGTCATAACCTGATTTTGCATGGCGTAGAGCACATATTGTCCCAATCCCTGCGGGCCGAGTGTATCCTGAATTTGCGCTGAGGCTGCCCCGGTGGGGAATTCGATGCGAGTGGGCTCGGTTTTTGGTAGTGTCAGATTGGCAATGCATTCGTCCGTGGCACCGCTAGTCGCTGGGTGTAGTCCATCAGGTGAAGCTGGGACGCCATACATTGGTCCGCATTCGGAGTGCCCCGGAGGGCCTAAAGTGATATCAGCAATTGTTTGTCCACTTTCAATCGTTACTGTAGTTAGGGACCACCCGTCAGCGGTTGCATACCCGGTGCCCATTGAACTGAATATCTGGTAGGAACCAGGCGACACTTCCAGGGTGAATGAAGCTGGCCCCTCGGTTTCGAAGGTGTCTACCGAAAACCATTCACCGGAGTCGAGATTGATTGCATAGATGGTCATCGCCGGAGTATAGGGGTCGAGCATATGGGCTTGCCCCATGATGCGACCGAAGGCCATACGAGCGCTACCCTCAGCACAGGTCAGGCGAACGGTGAATTGTCTTTGCTCCGGGGGTATCGCGGCTAGGCAAGCTCCGATTGGACCTTCGATGCTATCGCAAAGCGCCATGTCAGTCGGTTCATGGGTGACCATGATCTCGCAAGCTTTGTCTTCGTATAAATAGCAAGATTGGTCTGCTGCTGGCCCTGCGCCGCCATGACCCAGGCACGGTAAGCGCATTGTGCCTTCCCATCCATGGATGTTCAACATCCCTTGCATGTTGTTCGAGGCATCAAACACGTTTTCAAACTTGCTTCCGTCAGTGATTCCGGTTAGCTGACAGGCGCTTCCAGTTTCCTCGCTCCAACTCATATCGACAGGGACGGTTTCGACCGTGACCGCGACCCCCAGTGAGGCATCCATTGCGGTTTTGAAATCTTCGCAATTATCCGCCAACGGTCGTAGCTGACCTGGCGTTATTGGCGCGGAAGTACTAAGATCCTATCCGTAAAATAAGAAGGGGCGCATCTGATGTAAGATTGTTTCG
>CAZCPP010000123.1:0-10438 GCA_964500655.1 uncultured Anaerolineaceae bacterium
TACCACAGGTGGTTCATGCCATCCCATCAATCCCTAAAAAGGGCAAAGTCCAGTAGGAAGCAGTTCATCTAATTAGCCGATACCCAAAAACCGATTTACGATTCTTGAATTAAGATATACAATCTCTCCAATGGATATCGAAAAAAACTACAACCTTGCCCTCGATTACCTATACTCTTTCGTAGATTATAGCCTCAAACATGCCTCCGAGCTGGCCAAGGCTGAGTTCGATCTCGACCGTATGCGCGCGCTGATGGACGAGCTTAGCAACCCCGAAGCCCAGTACCCCATCATCCACGTGGCCGGGACGAAAGGCAAAGGCTCGGTCAGTGCCCTGTGCGCCTCGGCCTTGAGGGTTGCTGGCTACAAGACCGGCCTGTACACCTCCCCGCACTTACAAGATTACGTCGAGCGCATCCAGGTAAACGATCAACCTATCACGCATGCCGATTTGGTTACGTTGGTCGAAGAGATCAAACCTGCTATTGCGCGCGTTCCGTATCTCACCACTTTCGAAATCACCACCGCGTTAGGTTTGCTGTATTTTGCTCGTCAGGATTGCGAGGCTGCTGTTGTTGAGGTTGGACTTGGCGGGCGGTTAGATGCCACCAATATCGTCGCACCACGGGTTTCGGTCATCACTTCGTTATCCCTCGATCACACCCTTGTTCTGGGCGATACCCTGGCTGAGATCGCGGGCGAAAAGGCCGGTATTATCAAGCCAGGTGTGCCCGTCGTGACCTCCCCGCAAAAGGATGAAGCGCTAGCCGTTTTACAAAAGGTGGCAGATGAAAACGATCGTAACCTTGTCCTTGTTGGGCGGAATGTGGAATTTAAGCAATTATCCCACTCTATGGATGGACAAACGCTTCAGGTTCAGACTGCAAATTTGCCATCACTAAAGTTGACTATTCCGCTCTTGGGCGAGCACCAGGTTGAGAACGCGGCTGTAGCCTATGCGGCCCTCAAAGCCAGCAATATAAATATCTCAGACGATGCCATTCAAAAAGGATTTGCCGAAGCCAAATGGCGCGGACGCTTTGAGATCGCACGTCGCGAGCCGCCGATCATTTTCGAATCAGCACACAATCAGGATTCATTCGCCAAAATGTATCAAGCACTGGAAACCTATTATCCAGGAAGACAGGTCTATCTCATCATGGGGGCTTCTGAAGACAAAAGCTTGACGGGTATGTTGACCGAAATGAAACCCAAGATCAAGAAACTGATCGCCACACGTGCGGAACATCCGCGGGCGATGGAGCCGGAAAAAATCCGTCAACTGGCAGAGCAGGCTGGGGTGGAGGCCGAAGCGGTGGAACCCGTCGAAGAAGCGCTCCAGCGGGGCTTGGAATTATCCGAAAAAGATGGTAGCATCCTCCTGTCTGCCGGTTCGATTTTTTCCACCGCAGCAGTAATGGCAACCTGGGATAAGATGCAAAATTAGTAGGCGAAGCATGCTTCGCCTACGGGAATGGTAATGAGCGATCACAGCGACTGGAACGAAGAAGAAGATAACTTCAATATGGCGCTTTCACAGCGCACTGAAGAGCTCTACCGCATCCCGACCATGGAGCCGGATGCGGATGGGTTGATCACGGCCATGGTGTTACCCTTGCGTGATCTGGTCATCTTCCCGCGCATGGTCTCACCGATCTTTGTGGGGCGCGAGGCCTCGCTGTTGGCCGTGCAGGAAGCGCAGTTAAACAATCAGACCGTCATTGGCCTGACGCAGCGTGATCCGGAAGTTGACGACCCGGGGGAAGAAGATTTCCTGAATTTGGGCGTGGAGATGGCGGTGGGGCGTTTGCTCTCGATGCCAGATGGCGCCCATTCCGCTCTGGTGCAAGGCCGCCGTCGGGTGGAGATCATTGAGTTTGTGCGCACCTCACCGTTCATTCAGGTGCGTGCTCGCCCGATCTATGAATCGCAAACCCCGGATCGAGAATCACAAGCCCTCATGCGTTCGGCTGTGGATTTGTTCGAACGCTGTGTACAACTGGATCGTTCGATCCCCGAAGAAGCACACCTGTTTGCCTTGAATATCAATGAACCAAGTTGGCTTTCAGACATGATCACCACTGCGCTTTCGTTGAACTACGTAGAGAAACAAAATCTATTGTTGATGATCGAGCCGGGCAAACGCTTGCAGCGTGTCAATACCCTTTTGGCACAGGAAGTAGATGTACTCGAACTGGAAGACGAGATCCACAACCGTGTCCAATCTGAAGTAGATCGCAGTCAGCGTGAATTCTACCTGCGTGAACAGATGAAAGCCATCCAGACAGAGTTGGGCGAAGGTGATATTTGGGCGCGCGATATTATCGAGTTGAAACAAAAAGTCGAAAAAGCCAATTTACCAGATGAACCCAAGATGATAGCGCTCAAGGAGATCGAAAGATTGAGCCAGATGCCGCCTATGGCGCCGGAAGTTGGCATCATCCGTACCTACGTAGATTGGATTGTTGCGCTGCCGTGGACGAAGTTCAGTGAAGATAATTTACGCGTCAGGCACGCTGGCAGAATATTGAACCGCGACCATTACGGATTAAAAAAAGCCAAAGAACGTATCCTAGAATATATCGCAGTACGTTCACTCAAACCAAAGAAAGAACGCCAGCCAATTTTGTGCTTTGTCGGCCCTCCCGGTACAGGCAAGACCTCTCTGGGTCGTTCGATCGCAGAAGCATTAGGACGGGAGTTTGTGCGCGTCTCGCTCGGCGGCGTACGCGATGAAGCCGAGATTCGCGGGCATCGTCGTACTTATATCGGAGCGCTACCGGGTCGTATTCTGCAAACCGTGAAACGCGCCGGGATGGGCAACCCACTCTTCATGCTGGATGAGGTCGATAAACTCGGGTCCGATTTTCGTGGCGACCCCTCCTCAGCATTGTTGGAGGTACTTGATCCCGAACAGAATTTCGCTTTTAGTGATCATTATTTGGAAATGCCGTTTGATTTGTCGAAGGTCATGTTCGTGACCACGGCAAACTCCCTGGGTCCGATTCCATCCGCGCTGCTGGATCGCATGGAAGTGATCGAATTCCCCGGTTACATTGAAGAAGAAAAACTGGAGATTGCCACACGTTATCTCATCCCGCGTCAAATTGAAGAAAACGGGTTGGAAGAAATTAATTTGCAGTTTGAAATCCCTGCCCTGCAAAAATTGATCCGGGAGTACACCTACGAAGCAGGTGTCCGCAACCTGGAGCGTGAAATCGGGCGCATTTGTCGCAAGATCGCGCGCAAAAAAGCAGAAGAAAAAAAGTTTCCTGATGTGGTCACTCCAAAGGTGATTGAGAAGCTGCTCGGTCCGCAGCAATTCTTTGCGCCTGAGGCCGAACGACAGGATGAGGTTGGTGTGGTGCAGTCACTGGCCTGGACGGAAAACGGCGGCGAGATCATGCCTGTAGAAGTCGCGGTGCTGGAGGGCAAAGGCAGCTTGCAGATGACCGGTCAGATGGGGGATGTAATGCAAGAATCTGTGCAGGCGGCCTTGACCTATATCAAGTCGCGCGCGCCGCTGTTCGATATTGATATGGATGTTTTCGACCGTATGGATATTCATGTCCACATGCCGGAGGGCGCCATCCCCAAAGATGGCCCTTCAGCGGGTATCACCATGACGACGGCTATGACCTCAGCGCTTACTGGACGGCCGGTTTTCTGTGATGTTGGCATGACTGGCGAAGTTACCCTGCGTGGACGCGTCTTGCCTATTGGTGGTGTGCGCGAAAAAGTGTTAGCCGCTCATCGAGCAGGTATCCGGGTGGTCATCATTCCAGAGAAAAACATGAAAGATCTGGTAGATGTGCCCAAAACCGCACGTGACGAACTCAAAGTCATCCCGGTCAAACATATGGATCAAGTGCTAGAAGTGTCCCTTTCACCGAAAGTGATGATCGAGCCACCTCGCCCGCGTAAAAAGCCGGAAGATCAAAAGGATGATAGGGAGGAATAAATGGCAGTTTCCCTCAAAGATAAAGTCGTTCTAATCACTGGCGCATCGTCAGGTTTTGGCAAAGATTCAGCACATCTCTTTGCAGATGAAGGTGCAAAAGTTATACTGGCAGCCCGAAGACTCAATCGCCTACAAGCATTGGCAGATGAAATCCAGAAACGAGGCGGAGAAGCTTTTGCTGTCCCTGTGGATATCAAACAGCGCTCCGAGATAGATCTGATGGTGCGCACTGTTTTGGAAGTGTATGGTCATATCGATATTCTTTTCAATAACGCTGGTTTTGGACGACTGGATTGGCTGGAAGATCTTGAGCCCGATCGTGATATTAACACCCAAATTCAAGTCAACTTAACTGGACTTATCCATGTAACACGAGCGATAATTCCACATATGATGAAGCGCCGTATGGGGCACATTATCAACATGTCATCCATTGCCGGCTGGCTAGCAGCGCCTTCTTACACTATCTATGCGGCTTCCAAATATGGTGTACGCGGATTTACCACGGCCTTGCGTCGCGAAGTAGCGCCTTTTAATATCAAAGTTTCAGGAATTTATCCTGGCCCGGCGCGCACGGAATTCGGTCGACACACGAGCGGTGATAAAAGCAAACGCAAACCCAAGTGGTTCAATTTTTTCTTTTTCCCTGCTGAGCAAGTATCGGAACGAGTTGTTCAGCTTGCCAAACACCCGCGCCGCACTGTCATCATCCCATGGTGGTTTGCGCTGATCGCCTGGGGCGAAAATCATTTCACCGGGATCGCAGATTTCCTCATTCGCAAGTTCTACACCGACCGTTTTCGCAAACAGGAGAAAAAATGACTACTTCTCGATTGGAAAAACTCATCACCTCTCTCCGGGCATCTGACCTGGATGCCGTTGCACTAAATCCCGGCTCAACTCTGACTTATTTGACCGGCGCTCATTTTCACCTGATGGAGCGGCCAGTCGTTTTATTGGTTGCACCCGGACAGGATCCGGCTCTGATACTGCCCGAGTTGGAGATGCTCAAAGTGGACCATATCCCGTATCCGGTGCAGGCTTTTCCATACGGTGAAAGCCCGTCAGGGTGGAGTGAGGTTTTTCGGAGTGCTGTGCAAGCCCTTGGCCTGGATGGAAAGCGCATCGGCGTTGAAACAGAACGCATGCGTTTGTTGGAATATAACTATGTTCAAGCTGGCGCGTCGTCCGCCGAGTTTCCAGATGCAAGCGAAATACTGGGATTATTGCGCTTGAGGAAAGACCAAGATGAAATTGAATATATGCGCAAAGCGGTAAAGGTGGCACAGGCCGCGCTTGAAGCGACAATCCCACAGATCAAGATCGGAATGACAGAAAAAGAGTTGGCTGCCGAATTGGTGGTGCAATTGTTGCGCAATGGCTCTGACTCTGGTTTGCCTTTTACGCCAATCGTTTCCGGCGGACCAAACTCGGCCAATCCGCATGCCAGCCCGTCAGACCGCAAGTTACAGGCTGGAGATTTGCTGGTGATCGATTATGGCGCCGCCGCAAATGATTATGTTTCCGATATCACTCGTACATTCGCAGTGGGGGAGGTAGAGGCCGAATATGCGAAGATTCACAAAATCGTGCAGGAGGCTAACGCGGCCGGGCGGGTGGCTGGGAAACCAGGAGTGCCTTGCGCGGATGTAGATATCGCTGCCCGCGAAGTGATCGAAAAATTTGGCTACGGTGAATATTTCACACATCGCACGGGACATGGTATTGGCATGGAAGGCCATGAGCACCCCTATATGCGGGGCGACAACATGCAAACCCTGGAGCCGGGCATGGCTTATACAGTGGAACCAGGTATTTACCTGCCTGACCGCAACGGCGTACGCGTGGAGGACGATGTGGTAGTGACGGAGACAGGCTCAGAGAGCTTGAGCGACATCTCCCGTGAAATGCGTGTGGTGGGATAAATCTGTAAGCCATAAGGGTTTTCGTTTTCGCCAATTAGGGATTTTTCGATCCTGTAAGGGGGAGAGCATCTAGGAGTCTTTAATGAATGCAACTTTGGTTGTATCTATCATGTTGGCGTTCGTTGTGATTGTCGCTGGCGGGGTGATATATTCAGCAATTGTCAAACGGCGTAGAGATGATATTGCTGCTCACCTACGAGCCGAAGAGTTCGTGGACCGGCAAAAGACAGCCGTATGGGCCTCTGCAACCATTTTGAATACTAGAGGCGGGGTCATCACTGGTGATTTGAGCGGTGTTTCAAATTGGGCGGGCTATATGATTAGCCTTAATGTGCAACCACCGGAAGGCAAATCCTATATGACGAAAGTCACCTGGCTGGTAGAAGTAGGGCAAATGTCATTTCTCCAACAAGGACATCAACTCTCCGTAAAAATCGATCAGCAAGATCCTAAAATTGTTTATCCAAACGCTGGGTGGGCAAAGTATGTACCAAACTGATGGAGGGAATGACAACAGCGAGGGAAGCCAAGAATAATAAACCCGGTTGCTCGTAATTTGAACAATCAACTGCGAAAATACCCATAATTGGAGAATCGAATATGATAACTTATTGTCAGTACGTTTTAGAGCACCCCGAAGATGAGCACAACAAGCACTACCACGATACGCAGTACGGTTTTCCGCTTAAAGATGACAACTTGCTCTTCGAGCGTTTGATCCTTGAGATCAATCAGGCTGGGCTTTCATGGCTCACTATTCTTAAAAAGGCCGAGAATTTCCACCGTGCATACGATGAGTTTGACATAAAAACAGTAGCAGAATACGGTGAGCCCGACCGCGATCGATTGTTATCTGACGCAGGCATCATTCGCAACAAACTGAAAGTCAATGCTGCCATCGTCAACGCCCAGCGAATCCTGAAACTAAAAGAAGAATTTGGCTCATTCAAGGGCTGGCTGGATGCGCACCGTCCGCGTGAAAAGGACGAGTGGGTAGCCCTGTTCAGACAGAACTTCAAATTTGTGGGTGGCGAAATCGTGAACGAATTTTTACTGTCTACCGGCTACCTGCCAGGCGCGCACGAAGAAAGCTGCCCCATCTTTCCCAAAGTGAAATCACAAAGCCCGCCCTGGGCTATAATCGGGTGATGGCCACCTGGATCGCACATCTGCGCATCGCTGAAAACTTACTCAAACACATCCCTGGCCTTGACCCCGGTCAGTTTGCGATTGGGAATATTACACCGGATTCTGGCATCCCCGACGAGAATTGGGAGAAATTCAATCCGCCACCCGAAGTGACTCATTTCAAGCGCAGCAAAAACGTTCATAAAGATATTGCTGACCTGGATTTTTACCGAGGATACCTGGTTGACATTTCGCCAGACGACACGCCCCGATATTCTTTCCGCCTGGGGTATTTCTTCCATCTTATCACCGATAACCTGTGGACAATCAAAGTCGGCAAACCTACTCAAGAACGATTTGCCGAGCAGTTTGCAAAGGAAGACAATTTTATCTGGGAGGTCAAAAAGGATTGGTACGGACTGGATCACATCTATGTGCGTGATCACCCCGATAGCTTGTACTGGCGCGTCTTTCTGGCTGCCCAGCCTGCTACCGCAGACCTAACTTTTCTACCGTCTGAGGCGATTTCACGCCACCTGGGTTTTGTCAAAAAGTATTATCAAATGGAGGATGACGATATCCGCGACATGATAACGCGAACGAAAGAATTTCTATCTAAAGAAGATATGGATCAATTTGTGAATGATGCGACAGATAAAATTTTCCAGATTTATCATATTTTTTGGCCAATTCCTCCTTCAAGTGAAGGATTTGAATCATCCCTTGAGTTATTGACATCATAATCATGACAAATGAAAATCTGATCATCGCTAGCGCCGAACCCTTTTTCTTTCCTGGTGATCCTGGTCAACCGGGCTGCTTATTGATTCACGGCTTCACGGGCACACCTATAGAGATGCGCTGGATGGGGGAGTATCTCAGCCAGCAAGGTTTTCCAAATCTGGGCGTTCGCCTGGCGGGGCACGCCACCCGCCTCAAAGATATGGTCCGTTCGCGCTATACAGATTGGATGCTCTCAGTTGAAGATGGGTATCATTTCTTGCGGGGAATGACAAACCGTATTTACCTGATGGGTTTATCAATGGGCGGAATGCTATCGCTGTTTATGTCCACCCGATTGGAAGTGGCAGGGGTGGCGGCGATGTCCACGCCTTATCGTTTACCAAAAGATTATCCGGTTTGGTTGTTGCGCTTATTTAGCAAGATTATCGCTTATCAGCCGAAGGCAAAAGAAGATGCAGGGGAGAGTTGGTTTGATAAAGATGCTTACGCTGAACACATCTCGTATCCACAGAACCCTGTCTGTTCGGGGGCGGAGTTGCAGTTGCTTATAAAGGAAATGTGCGCGGCGTTGCCTGAGGTCAACATGCCGGTGCTGCTTATCCATTCGAAGAATGATACTTATGTGCATCCTGAGAACATGGAACAAATCTACGCCGAGCTTGGCACATCAGATAAGACGAAACTTTATGTAACGGAAGCAGGGCATGTGATCACACGTGATGCGGCCAGGGATCAAGTCTTTGAGGCTGCAAAAGAGTTTATTCAAAGAATCGAGGCAGCTGCGTGAATCCCAGTCTCATTCTTGTTGGTATTGCTTTGTTCACCTGGGGCATTGGTGAGGGGATGTTTTTGTATTTTGTGCCCTTGTATTTAGAACAGTTGGGAGCGGACCCGATCACGATCGGCTCAGTCTTCAGCGCTTTTGGATTTGCGATGATGATTGCACACATCCCTGCTGGGTATCTTGCAGATCGAGTAGGGCGCAGGCCATTAATACAGGCAGCCTGGATTATTGGCCTTGTTTCAGCCTGGACGATGGGTTTGGCGCCCACTTTGGCCATTTTTATAGTTGGGTATGTGATGTACGGTGTGACCGGGTTTGTCATGTCGCCTTTGTTCAGTTATGTAACTGCCGCACGCGGTAAGTTTACGGCTGGCCGGGCTATGACCTTGATTTCTGCCATGTTCCACCTTGGCGCGGTCATTGGGCCTCTTGCTGGAGGCTGGGTTGGTGAAAAATATAGTATGCGAACTATCTTTCTGTTTTCGGCAGTTGTGTGGGTTGTTTCGACTGGAGTTATGTTGTTCTTGAAGCCTCAACCGCGTGATGAGCACGAAAGCGAGAGCACAAACCGCAACCTGTTCACAAACATGCGCTTTTTGGGTTTTCTCGGTGTGGTTTTCTTCGTTATGTTTGCTACGTTCTTACCGCAACCACTTTCTCCAAATTTCCTGCAAAACGAACGTGGCATTTCTCTTAGCCAGATGGGTTTAATTGGTTCGCTGGGCAGCCTCGGGAATGTGGTATTTAATCTGTTGCTGGGCCAGATAAATTTGCGCCTGGGTTTTGTACTTGGGCAAATCTGTGTGGCGTTGTTTGCTTTTTCATTGTGGAAAGGGACAGGTCAGGCCTGGTATATGCTGGGCTATTTCATGATGGGTGGTTTCCGTGCCACACGAATGTTGGCTATGGCGCAGGTACGACTGTTGATTCATCAGGCTCAAATGGGATTGGCTTATGGGATGACAGAAACTGGAACCTCGGCGGCGCTTATTCTGGCTCCTTTGCTGGCAGGATATCTGTATGACAAAGATCCCGCATCTATCTATCCCCTAAGCCTGCTCTTGATTACAATTGGGGTTATCATTAGCATCACTTTTGCTCCGCGCAAAAAGCGCGAACCTGCGAAAGAAATTCCTTTATGAGGTAAGATTTTCTAATGCTGGAAATTGCTACTTTTACACTTGGCCCTGCTATGACTAACGCTTATCTAGTGGCTGATCCTGAGACCAAAGAAGCTGCTGTCATTGATCCTGCCTGGGATGGAGATGTTATCCTGGCCGAAGCGAAAAAACGAGGTTGGCAAATCGCGCACATGTGGTATACACACGCCCATTTCGATCACATTGGCGGCGCGGGTGCAATTGCAAATGCGCTCAAACCTCCTCCACAAATCGCTTTACACCCTGCTGATCTAGCATTATGGCAGTCAGATGGTGGCGCAGCTTTATTTGGCTTCAATATAGACCCTGGTCCTAAGCCCACGATAAACCTTAAACAAGATCTGATATTGAAAACTGGAAATATTGAGTTTGAAGTTCGACATACACCGGGACATACACCTGGAGTATGCATTTTTTACGTTGCTTCTGCAGGAGTTTGTTTTTGCGGGGATTTAATCTTCCGTGATAGTGTTGGCCGCACAGACTTACCAGGTGGGAATTGGGATTTATTGCTGAAAAGCGTCCATGAACAAATTTTTACTCTACCCAATGAGACTCGTTTGCTGTCCGGTCATGGTCCTGAGACAACCGTCGGGGAGGAAAAACAATCGAACCCGTTTGTTGGGATAGGACTAAACGATTAATAAGATTAAATCAGCCTACTGTATAGCACTATGGAGTGATTTTATTGTCTGTAAATAGGGTCTAAAACCCCTGCCTTTCAGGCAGGCCGTTT
>CAZCPP010000124.1:0-10417 GCA_964500655.1 uncultured Anaerolineaceae bacterium
GAATTTCATTCGACATACAAAGCTATCGACTTCCAGTCGATAGTAGTTTACTTGTGCTGTACTTACTTTTTTGTAGGTTTGAGCCCAACGATATACTCAGAGTATAATTCATTCAATGCAGGATTCTCTGACTTTTCGGCCATTTATTTTCCCGACCATCTTTCTCATTCTAGTTGGCTGGGGTGGTATTGCTGGGTTGCTAATCTATACCGAACCGCTGATTTGGATGCGTTGGACGCTCTTTGTATTGCTTTTTCTGGCGCTTACCGGCACATCTTTACCATTGGTCTATTTTTTTCATCTGCGCTTCCCATCTGACCCGCCTGTTTCCTCTCCCATTATCGTGCGGCAGGCACAATGGGTTGGCTTCTATGGATTGGTTTTACTCTGGCTGCGATGGGGCAACATGTTGAGTTTGTGGCTCGCATTTGGCTTGGCAGGAGGTCTGCTGGCGATCGAGTGGCTCATTAGGTTACGTGAACGCTCTCGCTGGAATCCCCCCCTCCCCGAATCCGATGACGAATCTGCGTAACCTTCCCTCAGTTGAACAACTTCTAGGTTTATCAGCAGATTTGATTGCTGATTATGGTCGTTCGTTGACCCTGAATGCTTTGCGAGCAAGCTTGGATGATATCCGTGCACGCTTCAAAGCCGACCCGAAACTTGCTCTCCCCTCAACCGACGATATCTTGTCTGAGGCTAAATCCCGCCTAACTGCATGGATGCAGCCGACTCTTATCCCGGTCATTAACGCTTCGGGTGTGATCTTGCACACTAATTTAGGACGAGCACCGCTATCTAAGGCAACGATCGCTGCAATGGAAACCGTTTCCCAGAGTTACTCCAACTTGGAATACGATCTTGGTAAAGGTAAGCGTGGCTCGCGCTTGATCCACGCCGAAACTGTTCTGAAAATATTGACTGGTGCAGAAGCTACTCTGGTGGTCAATAACAATGCCTCCGCAGTTCTGTTAGCACTGGCAGCCTTATCCAATCGGAAACGCGCCATCATTGCTCGCTCGCAATTAGTTGAAATCGGAGGCGGTTTCCGCGTCCCTGATGTGATGAAGCAATCCGGCGCGAAACTGGTCGAAGTGGGCACAACCAATCGCGTACACCTGCGCGATTATAAGGAAGCAATTTCCGAGCCAACGGGTGTAGTCATGCGCGCCCACCGCTCAAATTTCAAGATTGTCGGATTTACCGAAGAACCTGAATTGAAAGAAATTGTGGATGTTGCACACAAAGCCGGTGTGATTGTTGTCGATGACCTCGGTTCGGGCTCCTTCATTGACACTGCTAAATATGACCTGATCCATGAACCTACGGTGCAAGAAACCTTGTCCGCAGGAGTGGATGTGGTCACCTTCTCGGGTGATAAATTGCTTGGTGGCCCGCAGGCAGGTATTATCGTTGGTCGTAAAAATTTAATTGTCAAGATCAAGAAACATCCGCTAGCGCGAGCTGTCCGTGCAGATAAAGTTGCTTTGGCTGGTATCACAGCTACATTGTTGCATTATATTAAAGACGAAGCCGAGCGTGAGATTCCCATCTGGCAGATGATCTCGATGAAGCCAGAGCAGGTCAAGACTCGGGCCGATGCGTGGCGAGAAGAAGTGGGTCAAGGTAATGTGATCGAGTCCGAATCTACTGTTGGCGGCGGTAGCCTTCCCGGTGAATCCCTACCAACTTTTGTTTTGGCGTTGGATATCAAATCGCCAGATAAATTCATGGCTAAATTACGTGAGTCCGATCCACCACTTATCGCCCGTACGGAAAGCGATCGCATCCTGCTTGACCCGCGTACTGTGTTGCTTGAGCAAGACGAAGTATTGCTCTCTATTCTAAAAGCTCAATTGACGGAGAAACCATGAAATCAGACATCGATGCTCTCATGCAAGAAAAAAACCTAGTTGCTATTATGATCGTTGGCAATACCGAAAACAACCCACCTATGTATTACATGTCAGGTGGTGGGCACGTTGGTGGTGCTACATTGATTAAAAAACCTGGCGAGGGGGCTGTCTTGTATTGTAATGATATGGAACGCGATGAAGCTGCTAAATCGGGATTGACAATCGAGCTATATAGCAAGTACCCCATGGACGAATTGATGGAGGCAGCAAATGGGGATTTTACTCGGATGTCAGCATTGCGCTATCAATACATATTCAAGGATTTGGGCTTGGAGCGGGGACGGGTTGGACTTTATGGTAAGGTAGAAATTTCAAATGTTCTAGAACTTCTTACACACATGGGCGAACTGTTACCTGACATCACACTTGTAGGCGAATCGTCCATGGATTCGATCTTTTTGCGTGCAATGGAAACCAAAGATGAGAGTGAAGTTGAGCGAATCCGCAAGATGGGTGCTATCACAACTGAAGTTGTGGGTTTGACCGCTGATTACCTGACTTCGCGCGATGTCCGTAATGATGAAGTACTCCTGAAAGAAGATGGAACTCCATTAATGCTTGGCGAAGTCAAAGAGAAGATCAATTTGTGGCTGGCAGAACGCAATGCGGTACCGTCTGAAGGCTATATCTTCGCCCTTGGACGGGATGCAGGCATTCCACATTCGGTAGGCAATCCTGATGATTTAATGCGACTAGGCCAGACGATTATCTTTGATTTGTACCCGCAGGAACAAGGTGGCGGCTATTTCTATGACTTTACCCGCACCTGGAGTCTGGGTTATGCCAAACCTGAAGCACAAAAACTCTTCGACCAGGTTCAGGAAATTTACAATATGGTTATCGAGAACATGGACTTGAACACGCCCTTCAAAGACTACCAACGCATGACTTGTGAGTACTTTGAGTCAAAAGGTCATCAATCACCGATGAATACCCAAGCCCCAAAAGAAGGATATGTCCATAGCCTGGGACATGGAGTGGGGATTAATGTGCACGAACGTCCATTCAGCAAAAAACATATGGGCGATGACCATCGTCTGGCTGCGGGGGTTGTTATTGCAGTTGAACCGGGATTGTACTACCCTGAAAAAGGAATGGGCCTTCGCATCGAAGATACTTACTGGGTGCGCCCGGATGGAAAAATGGAACTGCTGGCCGAGTATCCGTATGATTTCGTGTTACCGATGAAAAAGTGGAAGAAAAGTTAGTTTTAAGAATAGATGACGAAACTAAAACCTGCCCGCATCCTCGCAATTGAAACGTCCTGTGATGAAACCGCCTGCGCCGTGATCGAAAATGGACGCGAGTTGTTGGCATCCACGGTCGCTTCGCAGATGGAAGTACATGCCCGTTATGGCGGTGTATTTCCGGAAGTGGCCTCACGCCAGCATGTGTTGGCGATCACGCCGGTCATCGAGCAAACGCTGACGGACGCACATCTCAGCCTTAGTGACCTGGACGCGATTGTCGTTACACGAGGGCCGGGATTAACCGGTTCTCTTGTGGTGGGGGTCAATGCTGCAAAGGGACTGGCACTTGGAATGGGGCTTCCCCTGATAGGCGTCAATCACCTCGAAGGGCATTTATATTCAGCCTGGATTTATAAGTCAGGTGATACCCCTCCCGCTGAGCCAAAATTCCCGCTCATGGCACTATTGGTCTCTGGCGGACACACCGAACTCAATTTAATGACTGGTCATCTGGAATACAAGCACCTAGGCGCCACACAGGATGACGCATCTGGTGAAGCCTTCGATAAGGTTGCACGCATGCTTGGGCTGGGTTATCCGGGAGGACCAGCGGTACAAAAGATTGCTGAAAGTGGAGATCCAAGCCGTTTTAAATTTCCTCGAGCCAAGTTAGATGCACCCTGGAATTTTTCATTCAGTGGCTTGAAAACAGCCGTTTTACGTGAAGTTCGTGAACTGGAAAAGCAGAGCAACACATTACCAGTCTCTGATTTGGCAGCTTCATTTCAGGCCGCGGTGGTGGATGTGTTGTTCGATAAAACGATAAAGGCAGCTAGAGAATTCAAAGCCAAGGAAGTATTGGTAGCAGGTGGAGTATCGGCAAATCAGGCTTTACGTAAAATTTTTCTTGATCAATCTGAATTCAAAGTTCATATCCCGCCGATATCCCTGTGCACAGATAATGCGGCTATGATCGCTGCCGCTGGTTATTATCGCTTCGCACATGGACAAACATCCTCGCTGGATATGGATGTTCAGGCTACTTGGCCGCTTTCTTAACAAAAAAAAACCTGCGAGGGTTTCAAACTCTCGCAGGTTGTGATTTTAAAACCCAAACCCCGCTGAGGATTGGTCTATCCTTTCGGGGTTCGCTTGGGGGAGAATGCTTCTGTATTATGCACCAGCTAGGTTAGAAAAACCTGAATATAACTTAAATATATGATGAGAGATTATTGAACTCATCTCAGCACAAATTGCATATCGTTCATCGTAACCGGCCCCTCCCTTAGGATGACAGGTTCCCTTCCTAGGCAATTTACAACCGTAGATGGGACACCTCCCGGTGTCTCGCCTCCATCCAGGATGAGGGGAATGCGCCCGTTTAATTGACGCCTCACAGCCTCGGCGGTTTTTGGATTGTCCTGCCCACTTATATTGGCGGATGATACGGCCATTGGTCCAGTCGCAGTAAGTAAGGCTCTCGCAATCGGGTGATCTGGCACTCGCACGCCAACCGTTGGCATTACGGAAACAACGTCTGGCAGGTTGGGATTCTTGGGAACGATCAAGGTCAGCGGACCAGGCCAAAAGCGCGTGGCCAGTTTTTCGGCCATGGGTGGCACCTCCCCAGTCACCTTGCCTAAATCATCCGGTCCACCAAGCAGAATAGAAATGGCTTTTTCCACCGGGCGGTCTTTGGCGACGTAAATGCTTTCTATTGCATTTGCTTCGAACGCTAATGCACCGACTCCATAAACAGTATCTGTAGGGAAGGCGACCAATCCGCCCGCACCCAAGACCTCAAGCGCGAGAGGGATAGACTGGGCACTATCGGCGGACAATATGATGGTTTTCATAAAATTTATACTCTTATTTCTACTAGCCTATCCTTGCCAGCCAGATCCTGGTGCAGATGGATATTGGCATCAGCAAAGGCGGAGTTCGCCAGAGAAATCGCAGACGAA
This sequence comes from uncultured Anaerolineaceae bacterium, assembly GCA_964500655.1. Classification (GTDB taxonomy): domain Bacteria; phylum Chloroflexota; class Anaerolineae; order Anaerolineales; family Villigracilaceae; genus JAABUE01. The sequence continues at coordinate 5,071 of CAZCPP010000124.1, forward strand.
CCTTGGGAGGAATCGATTTCGAGGAGCATCATTCCGTTCGGGGCAATCCACTTGGGTGTAATATCAAGCAAACGCCTAATGAAATCCAGTCCGTCTTTACCACCATCCAGGGCAGTGGTTGGTTCCCGATTATGGACATCTAAACCGCGCAATGTTTGGGTTGGAATGTATGGCAGGTTTGCACAGATCAGATCAAAGAGTGCATCAGATTTTTTTGGTAGCAAATCGCATTGGAGAAAATTTATTTGTTCCACAAGGTTGTACCTGCACGCGTTTTGTTGGGCGACATCTAGCGCCTCGCGAGAAATGTCTGTGGCGAAGATATTTGCATCGGCAATATTTTTTGCTAACGTAACAGCGATGCAGCCCGAACCGGTACCCACATCCGCGATGTTACGGCGATCAGGTGCGGAGTTGAGCCATTGGATGGCATGCTCAATCACCAACTCTGTTTCAGGGCGCGGGATTAGCACGTCTGGGGTGATATCAAATTGCAGTCCAAAAAACTCCCAATGGCCAAGTACATATGGAAGTGGTTCCCCTGCTTCCAGCCGCGCAATGGCTTTATTTAGGGTGGCAAGTTGAGGTTTCGTAAGTAGCGTTTCCGGGTGTGCAACCAACCAGGTACGCGGTTGGTTCATTACGTCGGCTAACAATACCTGTGCATCCAAATCTGGTGTGTCGCTGATTTGATTAAGTTTAGTAGATGCCTGTGTTAGGAATTCTGAAACCTGTTGCATCGAGTCATTTCTTATGATTCAAAGCCAGTAATGACAGGTACTCAAAGATGATATTGGATGCCAGCACGGCAGTAATATCACCGTGATCGTAGGGAGGCGAAACTTCGACCAAATCGAAACCAACCAACTCCAATCCATGCAGACCGCGAACAAGTTGTAGCAACTGATAGCTGGTTAAGCCGCCTACTTCGGGCGTTCCGGTTCCGGGTGCATAGGCTGGATCGGCAGAATCAATATCCACGCTGACGTATACAGGTCCTTTCAATCGCTCGTGGACTTCTGCTAGGATTGCAGGCAGTCCCATTTCAAAAACTTCGTGGTTTGTGATCGTCCGTGCCCCGAGTTTGGCAGCATCAGCATAGTCATTTGCATTGCTGACAGGGCCGCGAATACCGATCTGGATGTATTCGCCCTTGCGGATCAGCCCTTCTTCCAATGCATACCGAAAGGGCGTGCCGTGGCTGTATGGTACGCCTTCAAACTCAGCTTCCCAAGTATCAAGGTGTGCATCAACCTGAACGACTGCAAGGGGACCATGTTTTTCGGCATGGGCACGTAGTAGAGGTAAGGTAATTGAGTGATCGCCGCCAAGCGATATGAGAGTGCTTGTTTTAAGAACGTCACTAGCTGTTTTGGTTACAGCTTGCATGGTGTGTTCAATAGATGTCGGAATAACCGAAACATCCCCGTAATCGACGACCTTAAGCGTTTTCGTGGGAGTAACTTGCAGGGTGGGATTGTGTCCCCAAAGTGTTAGAGAGGCCTCTCGGATTTTTCGGGGTCCAATACGCGTACCGCTACGATATGAAGTACCACTATCAAATGGTACACCCAGAATAGCCACATCAATGCCATCAAGATCGCGAGTAGCTGGCAGGCGCATAAAGGTAGGGATACCCATAAATGGTTGTAAATCTGCGCCATAGGCGGGGTTGTCGTTCATATATTCCCCTACGGATTAACTACTATCGTCGAAACCGCTGCTAGCCAATCGTTCAGCCTCATCGCGAATAGCGAGCTCGTCAATAAACTCGTCGATCGCGCCTTCCATTACTCCCGGCAAATTATGGGATGAGATACCAATACGATGGTCTGTGACGCGGTTCTGCGGGTAATTGTATGTGCGTATCTTTTCGGACCGTTCGCCCGTTCCCACTTGTGAGCGACGCGCTTCTTCCTGTTCAGAACGCCGTTTCTCTTCTTCGAGCTCATATAAGCGGGCTCTCAAAATAGACATAGCGCGCATCTTGTTCTGTAGCTGTGAGCGCTCATCCTGACAGGCCACCACCATTCCACTAGGAACATGGGTGATGCGAACGGCAGTGGAGTTCTTTTGCACGCTTTGTCCACCTGCGCCAGCAGATTTGTAGACGTCAATTCGCAAATCGGAGTCTGGGATGTCAATATCCACATCCTCTACCTCTGCCAGTACGGCTACGGTAGCCGTGGATGTGTGAATGCGCCCGGATGATTCGGTTTCCGGGATGCGTTGTACGCGATGAACACCGGATTCATATTTTAGTTTTGAGTACGCGCCTTTGCCTTTAATCTCAAAGATGACTTCTTTATAGCCTCCGATTCCAATAGCGCTTTCTGAAAGATTTTCCGATTTCCAGCGCTTGTTCTCTGCAAAACGTAAGTACATACGGTATAGATCGGCTGCGAAAAGCGCAGCTTCGTCTCCGCCCGTCCCGGCGCGAATTTCGACGATTACGTTTTTCTCGTCACGTGGATCTTTGGGTACGAGTAAGGATTTGATTGCCCTCTCAAGCTGCTCAATCTGCGGTTCTAATTCCTCGATTTCCATTTCAGCCAACGCACGTAGCTCTTCGTCGGATTCGTTTTCGAGCAAATCTTTTGCTTCTTGTAATCTGCTTAAAGATTTTCGATATTCGGCAGCATTGTTGATCAGCGGTTCCAGATCAACACGTTCTTTGTTGATCTCAGCGGCTCGCTGGTAGTCACTACCGACTTTTTCCAGATCATTCCCGAGCTGTTTATAGTGTTGTTCAATTCCTGCAATTTTTTCAAGCATAAGCTTCCTAAGCTAAGTACACAGATAAGCGCGGCTACTGCTGCCGCGCTGCGAGATTATACCATTGGTATTTTGTTAGATATTTATGGCCGATAAAACCATAGAGATAACTATCAAAATAGAAACAACAATCACTACAATTTGCAAGTTGCGTTGATAAATGGTTGGTTTTCGGGCTTTTCGAGATTTCTTCTTACCTTTTGCCATCTTACAACATTAACCTTTCTTGTGTTTTTGGAAAGCCTCATTGATGACTTTCTCCAATTCATCAATCGTAACCGGCTTCATCACATAGCCGTCTGCCCCTAGCGCCATGGCTTTGTCCACGGTCACATCGGCTGCTTCGGTTGAAAGCATCACGATAGGCAATTCCTTCCATTCCGGGCGACGGCGTAAGAACTCTAGCAAATCCAGGCCACTTACTTCCGGCATGTTGATGTCGAGCACCATCAAATCGGGGCATTTGCCAGCCAGTAGAGTTTGGGCTGCGCTGCGTGCATTTAGGAAACCAGTTGTTTGACAGTCTAGTAATTCCAGCATCATACTCATGGCATTTGCCATTTCCTGATCGTCGTCTACAATCCATACTTGTTTCATTGTTTGGGTTACTCTAGATACGCCTTGATTGATTCAGCGGTGTTTTTAGGCACTACATTTTTCAGATCGTCGATGCTAGCTGCTCTTATCTTATCAATGGAACCAAAATGTTTCAAGAGGGCTTTACGCCGAGTTGGCCCAATACCAGGGATTGAATCCAGTTGTGATGCCAGACCCAGTTTCGAGCGCCGCTTGCGATGCGCGGTGATGGCAAAACGGTGTGCCTCGTCTCGGATGCGCTGCACAAGGTATAGCCCTTGAGAGTGGCGTGGCAGCAAGGTTGGTTTGGACTTGTTCGGAAAAAATATCTCTTCTTCTCGCTTGGCCAAGCCTACAATTGGGACTTTGTCAGATAACTCAAACTGATCCAGAACTTTGACTACTCGGCTCAACTGACCTTTGCCGCCATCAATGATGATCAGGTCTGGCAAAAATGAAAATGACGCATCTGGCTTGGACCCAGGATCTGCTTTCGTTTCCTGCGCCGATTGCCATCTGCGAAAACGTCTCGTTAAAACTTCTTCCATCGAGGCAAAATCATCTGGCGCGCCTGGCACAGATTTGACATTGAAGCGTCGATACAATTTTTTACTGGGCACGCCTTGTTCAAAGACCACCATACTGCCGACTGTGGCTGTCCCCTGGGTGTTGGAGATGTCGTAACACTCGATACGATTAGGAGGCTCAGATAGCTTGAAGGACTGTTGCAACTCAGCCAATGCTTGTTCTTGTTTATGGGTATCGGCCTGCCATTGGGCGCGTAACGCAGACAAGGTATCTGTGGCGTTTTCGGCCGCCATCTGAACCAGTTCCTGTGGTTGGCCTTCTCGCGGAACAAACAACTCCACTTTCTCGCCCCCGCGTCGAGAACGCAACCATTGGCCGATGATCTTTGCCTCCTCAATTTCTTCGGGCAGCATCACTTGATCTGGAACGTTTGCGGCTTCGGTGTAGAACTGTTTGACAAATTGCTCCATAACCACTGTGTCGCTGGCTTCTTCAGTACCCTCAAGGATAAAGTATTCGCGGCCAATCAGTTTTCCATTGCGGATGAAAAAAATCTGCACGCAAGCTTCACCATCTTCGCGGGCCATGGCAATGACATCTGAATCGAGATAATCGGTGTTGAAAATGATCTTCTGCCGCTCAATAATAGCCTGGACCGCTTTCAGTTGGTCTCGGACTGCGGCAGCTTTTTCGAAGCGTAGGTCTTTAGATGCCTTTTGCATTTCGCTTTCTAGCCGTTTTACAATTGGGTCGGATTGTCCGTTCAGGAAATCCTGCAAATCGGAAATCATCTGGCGGTATTCATCCTGGTTGACAGCACCAATGCAGGGAGCGATGCACAGCTTGATATCGTAGTAAAGACATGCACGGGTGTCGGATCCGGTAATTTCACGGTCGCAGGTCAGGTAGGGGAAGATGCGGCGCAGAACGTCCAATGTCTGATGAACAGCCCAAACGGAAGTGTATGGCCCGAAATAGCGCGCTCCGTCGCCCGTCATCTGACGTGTCACGGTGATTTTTGGGTAGGGATTTTGCCAGTGGATTTTAATGTAAGGGTAACGCTTGTCGTCTTTGAGGCGCACATTAAAACGAGGGCGATGGCGCTTGATCAGGTTCATCTCCAAGATCAACGCTTCGAGTTCCGAGCCTACTACAATCCATTCAATGTCAGTGATTTCAAAGACTAGGCGGCGGGTCTTGTTGTCGCGACCAGCATCGCTATGGAAGTAGGAACGCACCCGGGATCGCAAATTGACCGCTTTGCCAACGTAAATAATCTTGCCGGCGGCGTTTTTCATCAGATAGCAACCGGTTTTTGAAGGCAGGGTGTCGAGAATTCCTTGAAGATGTTCAGAGACTTCCATGCGGGCAATTTTAACATATGCTTTTCAATGACTCATTTTGGTACTTGAAGTGGCATTGGTGCATGAAAGGCTAGACAAAAGTGGCGTGACTGAGTAAATTTGGT
>CAZCPP010000125.1:0-10409 GCA_964500655.1 uncultured Anaerolineaceae bacterium
AATTAGTGGACGGCATGCTCCGGAATCCGTGGACGACATGCTCCGGATTTTGCACTTAGGGCCAATTTTCCATTGAGATTCCTTTAGGAGTGTTGCTAAGCGTTTCTAGTATTTTAGATAGTTCAATATTTAAAGCTTGATACCCGTGCAGGTTTAAATGCAAATTATCTTGACTGTATTCTTTTAGTATGAATCCATTGGAGTCTGCCAGAATATCAAAAGAATCCATTACAATAACGCGCCCACCTGTTAGTGTTTGGATGTATTGGTTGACTTCATTGACTCCACTTGCGATATCCGTAGAATCAGTTGCCTGCCAAGGGAACTGATTTTTCCCCACTGGAAATATCGTGGTTAATATCACATTCGAATTAATCGCTACCGCCTGTTCAGCAAGTGCACGAATATTAGCTTTGCAATCTGCAATGATTCTCTCTTTCCGATTTGGGAAGAGTGAGATAGCTGTTAGATCGTTAATACCGACCTGAATAATGATAATGTTTGGACGAAGTGGATGGATGTCATTGATAAACCTGCCAAGAACTTGCCTGGTTGATTGCCCGCTGATACCCCGGTTTATAAAAATGTATGGATCAGTGTTAGCAGGTGAGATCCACGAATATGCTCTCGAATCCCCAAGAAATATGACTGGTTTTTTTCCGGAGGGGATTTCCGGATTATCGCGCGGCCGGTAATAATCTATACCCATAGGATCAAGAATTACTTGGTTGTAGGCGATATAGTACCGTTGTTCGCTCTGAAATGTAAAATAATTTGTTGTAAGGGATATGACCAGAATTATGACAAGAAAGAAGAGCATTATGTAACGCCGACTGAATAAATTCATCTAGATTTGTAGGAACTCCTTTGGATGAAAGCATTCTCTTTTGTTTCTGTAAGTATATAAATTATGAAAGAGAATTATTGTAATGATTGCCAATTATTGCCCAATGAGGTTAAGAAATCCTCAGCATTTTTGACGCGCATGATTTTTGTTTTTAGTGCGGCATATCGAAAGCATGCATCTACCCAGTTTTTTAGCGTCTCATTATCAAGCCAGTAAAAAGCACCACCTCGTTCAACCAATCGATCGAATACTCTTTCGATCAAATCGTCATCCTCATAAATTGGGTATTCTTCAAAGTCATCCAAAGTCATTGCAGAACCATACGCATTCATAAAATCTTTTTGTGAGAGTGTGGTTATTGGTTTGGAAATGAGGGATCGCTTTTTTGCCAATGGGATTATAATCTCACGTTCTAAATCTATATCAATTGACATATCTTGCAGGATTATAAATTCTTGTGAAAGGTGATTTGGTGATACTTCTAGTGCTGCCATACAGGCTAACTTTCCAATCTGCGCTAAAATGGAAAGAGTTGAATAATTGAAGATTTCTAACTGTAAATTTATGGTTTCTGACAGTGCTCCGTCGCGCAATCCAATCAAGTCGCGGACTGATTTTGTCAAGTATTTTACTATCGCGCGGGTTCCAGTTAACTGATGATCTTGTTGATGTTCAACTTGCTCAGCCATCATTTGGAAATAAATTTTTGATTCGTTCAATGATGAGAGCGATATTGTCAATGCAGTAGAATCTGATTGAGGCAACATTTGGCTCATTTGAAGCGCATCGAGTGCGGCTTGTAGCTTGCTGATAGCCTGTGCATCAAGCTTGGCGTCGATTTTTCTCAGCAAAGATAATGATTCGTTGATTGGCTCAAGAATTGCTTTTATTATTCTATTGATGATTTCTTTTGTAATCATGATGTATACTCCGTTTCATATCAACTATACAAAAGAATGAGCTCAAAAACAAGCTTCTAATTTTCTATATCCTCTTTTCAGCAACCAATAATTCGCCATTTAAAATTGCGCCTCCGGCTGCGCCGCGCAATAGTTTATCTGTCACGCCACACATAGCAGAAACAACAATTGCCACATTGCGCCATTCGGATTTTGATCTGCTTGCGATCTCGATCACCTGTTGAATAGCACCCACACTACCCACTGAAGTACCCCCCAACTTCATTACGAGCGTGTTTTTCATAAGTTGCTCCTTTTCCTTTGGCGAAGGATGATAAAATCAAAACACGGAGCTAAGCTCCGTGTTTTATAAGTAGGTGTTATGACAAAAATCGTCTACCAGCGGCACGAAGCAAAGGCTCTTCGGAGAAGAGCCATATACATCATAGTGGCGATAATAGTAGTCTTATGCATTTTTGGGTATAAGCCACCGGTGGGATTTGAACCCACGACCTGGCGCTTACGAAGCGTCTGCTCTGCCAACTGAGCTACGGTGGCGTACGCTATTGCCGCGGGATTATAAAGGATTATAGGGAAACCCGCAAGTTTTTACAGGTACACTGCGTCATTATTAATTATATGAGAGGAGTACCATGCTGCGTGTTGCCATGCTTTCGTATCATACCTGCCCGCTTGCGACTTTGGGAGGCAAAGACACTGGTGGGATGAATGTTTATATTCGCGACCTGACGCGCCAACTAGGACGCATAGGCGTCCACGTGGATGTATTCACACGTTCCCAAGATGAACATGTCCCACATGTGTTGCACGATTTGGGATATGGCAACCGAGTTGTCCACGTGCCGGCTGGCCCCGAGGTCCCAATGGCGAAGCGCGAATTGGCAGAATACATTCCGCAGTTTGTTGAAGGTATCAAGCAGTTTACGGAAGAGAAAGGTGTTCAGTATGATCTCATCCACAGCCATTATTGGATGTCTGGTCTGGCGGCTGAAGCGCTTAGCGACGCTTGGGATGTTCCGATCGCGCATATGTTCCACACATTGGGAGAAATGAAGAACCGTATTGCCCAATCAGATGCAGAACGAGAGGGCGAGTATCGAGTCGAGGGAGAGAAACGAGTGATTTTGCGTGCAGACCGCATCATAGCCGCCACTCTGGCCGAACAGACTCAGCTACAATTCTTGTACAAGGCTAATAAGCGTAAGATCACAGTCATCCCACCGGGAGTTGATACCAGCTATTTTTACCCGATCCCAACAGACGAGGCGCGCCAATTTATCGGGGTGAAATCCAGGGATAAGATCGTTTTATTTGTAGGGCGCATTGAACCGCTTAAAGGATTGGATACATTGATCAAGGCCATGTCTTGTCAGAGGACAGCGAATTTGGGGCACGTCACTCTGGCTGTGATTGGCGGAGATCCAAACGCTAGCCCAGAAGAAATGTCTGCGGAGATGGCCCGCATACAACAGCTAAGTGATGATCTCTGCATGGGACGCATGGTGACTTTTTTGGGCAAACGCGCTCAAGACACTTTACCCTATTATTACTCTGCAGCGGAAGTATTGGTGATGCCGTCTCACTACGAATCTTTTGGAATGGTCGCGTTGGAAGCGATGGCTTGTGGAACACCCGTGATTGCTTCGCAAGTGGGTGGACTGGCCTTTCTTATAAAAGATGGTGAGACCGGCTATCACGTTCCCGACCAGGATCCAGAAGAGCTATGCGATAAGTTGTTGATGGTTCTCACTGATTCGCATCAACGCGATATGATGGGACAGCGTGCCGCTGAATACGCAAAAGACTATGCCTGGGTCAACATTGCTGCCCAGGTTATTGATGTATATAAAGTTTTAGTTGGGGGAATAGAAGGGGTAAGTGTGTAATTAACTGGGCGCAGTAGCACTGCACTCACGAGCCCATCATTCTTTCATCTTTACATAAAGCAATGTCGAGCCATCAATCTCCTGCGTGCGCATCTCGAATTTATCTTTCATGCCACCCACCAAACGCGAGAGTTGTTTGTGTCCATATGTGCGTGGATCGAAACCGGGATCGAGTTGATATAGATTGCTGCCCATTCTGTCCAGGCGGGCCCAACCATCTTCATGAACAGCCATATCAAAGGCCTGTTCCAGCAAAGGCATGGGATCGGTTTCAACTTCAGGTTCAACAACTTCAGGTTCAACTTTAGCTTTGGCCTTGGGCTTTGCCTTGGTTGTTTTCTTGATGCCACGAGGTTTCGATGCTTTTTTGCGTGGAACCAGGTTCTCAGTGTAGACAAATACATCACAGGCGTTGACAAAAGGTTTGGGCGTTTTTTTCTCTCCGATACCCATAACAAAGATACCTGTCTCTCGGATACGGGTAGCAAGACGGGTGTAGTCAGAATCGCTGGAAACCAAACAAAAACCATCTACTGCGTCAGAATGTAGAACATCCATCGCATCAATAATCATGGCGCTGTCAGTAGCGTTTTTGCCTACGGTATAGCGGAATTGTTGGATTGGCTGGAAAGCGTGGAAGTTAAGCGTCTCTTTCCAGGATTTCATATTGTTCGTGGTCCAGTCGCCATAAATGCGACGTACGGTGACCTGCCCGTATTTGGCTGCTTCCACCAGCATCTTTGCCAGCAGGGTGGCTTGGGCGTTATCACCATCGATCAGCATGGCGAGATTTCGCCGTGATCGTGAAGTTTTTTGTTCATCAGTCATAACTTGATTATACATCCCTTTTATGTTTGGCATTCTTTAGGCCGGTACTGCGCATAGGCAAACATGAAATATTGGTGATCACAATAGGTTTGGTAGATTTTAATTATTCACTGTATTGAAACAGGAGTCCTCAGTAAGTCAGGATTAGGAGCAAAAAGGCCAACATCAGTACAGGAAGGGCTGTCGACACGCGCGAGTAAATTTTCTCCGCTTTTAACCTCCGCCTGTATTAACGTGTCCTTTTTATAAGTGCTATCAACTGTCAGTTTAAGCGTAACTTGTTGACCGCGATCAAGTGCCGGCACGCAGACAGTTTTGTCCGGATGGACGCGGCCTTCGTCTAGCGCGAACAGTGTCGCACACAGGTCTTTCATATTAGCACCCGTGTCATTTTTAAAAGTAACAAAGGCATTGGTAACTTCACCCATACCATGTGTGATATCAATGCTAGTGTCGCATCCGATTATCTCGACGGTTATATTTGGTGCAAAGGGTGGTAAGGATGGGGTAGCAATAGGAGTATCAGTGAAATTAGTCGTGGGAGTAATTGAAATAGTTTCAGTTGGTGTGATAGTTGGAAGATCAGCGGTGTTGGTGGGAGTCAAAATCAAAGGTGTAGGTGAATAAATTGCTGGTGTGATGGTTGGTGGAGGTGCAGGGAAGGTTGGTACGCTGTAAGACCAGCCGTCGCAGGCTGTGATACAAAATATTAGAGCTGATCCTAATATTAGAAGCTTTCTCATCGTGACCTCCTTCTGTAAGGTAATTGTAAACTGTTTTTGAATATATCATAAATTATTTACTTGCATTTTTTTTGAGAAATATGTAAAATAGGAGTGGTTCTGCTGTTGGGTGCCCCCCTCACCCCGCAGCAGAGCTGCTTTAAGGGGAGTTGCAAAGTTTCATAGCTCGCCACTATTTTTCCAATTATTAACATCTTGATGCCCATTTTGTCAGTTTCTGCAAATTGGTATTCTACTGACGCACAACTAGCCAGGCTGTATAATCGGGGGCAATGGATATAAATACAATCTTCGTGGGTTTGATAATTTTCCTGGCGGTGTTTACTCAAAGCCTATCGGGTTTCGGAGTTGCGCTGGTTGCAATGGCTTTATTGCCTGCTTTTATAGGCATTCGTGTTGCTACACCGCTAGTAGCAATAGTAGCACTTGTGCTTGAAGCTGTATTGGTATACCGTTATCGCAAGTCCATACAAGTAGGTGCAGTTTGGCGTATTGCGCTCGCAGCAGTGTTGGCGACACCAATCGGAGTATTATTTCTGATACGAGTGGAGGAGAGCATCACGCTAAAGTTATTAGGTATTGTAATTGCAGGCTATGCATTGTATGTTTTACTTGGATTAAAGATGCCACGCTTGGAAAAAACAGTTTGGGCTTATTTTGCCGGGATTATTGGTGGAATGCTTGGGGGAGCATACAATACAGCCGGGCCACCAGTCATTCTGTATGCGGATTGCCGCCGTTGGTCGCCAGATGTGTTTAAAGGGAATTTGCAAGGGTATTTCATTATAGTTAGTCTGGCAGTTGCGGCCAGCCATGCTATTAATGGCAATTTTACACCCAAAGTTTGGGATTTGTTCTGGTGGAGTTTACCCTTCACTGTGATTGGTATTATTGCGGGCCTTGGTATGGACAGCTGGCTAAATCCAGCTACTTTTCGGCGATTGGTCTTGATTTTGTTGGTTATTATGGGCATCAAGTTGATGATATAGTAATAAGACTGTCACATTCAAGGTGACAGTCTTTTGAAAAGTCGGGTATTTCAAACTTTAAATTTAATAAACTTCTCTTCTAATTCTTGAGTAGACGGTTCAACCATCATCGAACCATCTGGCAATATAATGGTGGGAACTGATCGGTTACCATTATGTAATTTCTTCACGAAAGTTGCGGCCTGCTTATCTTCATTCACATCGATTTCTAAAAATGTAATTTCTTTGCGCTTCAAAAAGAATTTTGCTCGGCGGCAGTCGGGGCACCAGGCGGTGGTGTACATCACAATTTGACTTGGAGTGGTGGAGTATAGATCACTTTTGTCAGTCATGGGCGCTCCTATGTATGAAGGGGTGCTTATATTATGGCACGGGGCAGATTTTCACACCATTGACAAATATCCACAGATTGCGCGACATTTTGCCCAAATCTATCTGGTATTAACCACCAATTTCGTTCAGATACTCGCGAATGGCGATTGCTGCGCTGGCACCCTCTCCGGCAGCGGAAGCAGCTTGTTTAGTTGAATCGGCGCGCACGTCACCGGCTGCGAATACGCCATCCATGCTACTCTGCATATGTATTGTTTTTACAAAGCCCCAGTTATCCAAGCCAGCTTTATCTTTGACTAACTCACTATTGGGTGTTAGTCCAATAAAAACGAACACACCATCGTAATCCCAATCTTTCATTTTACCAGTGGCTCGATCTTCTACCAATATGGATTCCAACTTGTTTTTGCCACGTAGTTCTTTGACAGCATGGTTAACCGTCATGCTCATATTGTCCATGCTAGTAACTTTTTCTTGCAGAATTTGGCTGGCTTTGACTTTTGGTGCAAACTCAACAATATCTACCTGGGAGGCAAAATTGGTCAGGAAAAGTCCTTCTTCAAAGCCACTATTTCCGCCCCCAATCACAAGCAATTTTTTATCTTTATAAAAGGCTCCGTCACAGGTGGCACAAAAGTGTACGTTGGTGCCAATCAAGTCTTCTTCACCGGGGATACCCATGCGACGATAGCTCGCACCAGTTGTCAGTAGCACGGCCTTCGCACCATATGATTTGCCATCACTGGTTTCAACACATAAGTATTGCCCTTCGCGACTAAGTTCTATAACATTCTGGGCTTGTAATATTTCTACACCGAATCTACGTGCTTGCTTACCTAACCGGTTAGCAAATTCTGCACCAGCAATGCCTTCGTCAAACCCAGGAAAATTTTCGATAGTTTGCGTGATACCAGCTTGTCCACCCAAGCCGCCTTTCTCAATCACCAATGTGTTTTTACCTTCGCGTGACAAATAAAGGGCAGCTGTTAACCCGGCCGGTCCGCTTCCAATTATGATGGCATCGTAATATTTATGCTGTGCTTTAGTTGTCAGGCCAAGCTTCTTTGCCAGTTCGGCATTTGAGGGTTCGACCAAAATCTCTCTATCTGGAAAGACAATTGTCGGAATACTGCGCATGCCGTTGTTAACCTTTTCGACAAAGGCCATTGCTTCATTATCTTTCTCAATATCTACATTGGTATAAGCAACGCGTTGCTCGCCGAAAAATTGCTTGGCGCGTTTACAATCTGGGCACCACACGGTGCTATAAACCATAATTCCTGAAGGTTGTGAGTTATACAAGTCAGTCACAATTATTCCTTTATCTTGATAATAGAATCTTGCTCGAAAATATTTTCAATTTCTAATCCCATTTTACGATATAACTCTAGCGGTACGCTGATATCTGCAAGATACAGCTTGCCAATATATGGACGTACAGATTCATCCATGAGGCCAACTTTGGGTAGTGCTAGGGTCATGGTCGCATCTGCCCGGACCGTGAACTTGCCCACTGTTCCGGAAGTTGTGTCCAACCCTGAGGGTGCATCTAATGCCAACACGAGTTTCCCTGCAGCATTTATCTTTTCGATCCACACAGACACTTCTGGGCGAGGAGCACCTTGTAATCCGTAGCCAATCAATGCGTCGAGGATGGTGTCAGCTTTGGTTGGTTCAAAATACGGTTCATTTTGTAAGCCCATTTTTTCCAGGATGTTCCATTGCTTAGCAGGGATTTCTTTCAACTCGCCGGCTAACCTGATAATGTGTACATCTACACCTCGATTGAGCAGATGCCGGGCTGCGACCATCCCTCCTCCGCCGTTATTCCCGCGTCCACACAGCACGCAGACAGTTTTTCCGGACAGCGAAGCACCCAGAAACCGGTTGGTCAATTCGGCTAGGTTGCGTCCGGCATTTTCCATCATCTGAATCAATTCAATACCGAAGTCGTCGACCATCAGTCGGTCCACTTCGATCATTTGTTGAGTTGTCAAAGCCGGAATTTCCATATCGTATTGACGTTTACTAGTGGTAACCCTCTTACATAGCTAACAATTGCGAAGATGCTTGAAAATTTGGTGTGAGGTAATAATTATTATAGTGAGTTGGTCAGATGGGCACAAAACATTGGAGGTATGAAATGAAAATCAAGTGGATTATCCGGTATGTATTGCTGGGTTTATTTCTAACGGCCTGTACAGCGACTAAGGGACAAGATGCGAAAGAAGAAGTCACTCAAGTTTTTGAGACTGCAAGTGCTACAGCTGAGCCAACAAAAGAGCCCGCACTAACTCGCGACTATGAGAATGATCCTCCGGCTGGTGCTGATCGTGAGTTTGCAACTGATTTCTCTAAACACAGTATAGCTTACCTTGAGATTCAATCTGGCGGACCAACAAAAGATGGCATCCCGGCAGTTGATTTCCCAGAATTTGTGTCAGTAGCTGAGGCAAGCTCATGGCTTAAGGATGTTGAGCCGGTTATTTTTGTGAAGGTAGGCGAAGATGCTCGTGCTTACCCTATTCAAATATTGATCTGGCATGAGATTACCAATGACATGGTGGGTGATAAACCCCTGACTATTACGTTTTGCCCGCTTTGCAATACAGCTATTGTATTTGAGCGTGAAGTTAATGGGCAAGTACTTGACTTTGGTACTACAGGGCGGTTGCGAAACAGCAACTTGGTTATGTATGACCGACAGACTGAATCGTGGTGGCAGCAAGCTACGGGTGAAGCGATAGTGGGTGATTTATTAGGGACTCAGCTAACTCTTTATCCAGCTTCAATCATTGCCTGGAGTGATTTTGCTGCAACATTTCCGGATGGGAAAGTTCTCTCTAAAGAAACAGGCTTCCCACGAGAATATGGAAGAAATCCTTATTTTGGTTATGATGATATCAACAACTCACCTTTCCTTTTCCGAGGAGATACACCTGACCAACTGGCTGCCATGGAGCGCGTGTTGGCTATGGATCTGAATGATGAAACTGTAGCTTATTCATACTCCGCACTCAGCGAAGGACAGATTATCCACGATCAGGTTGGGGGTGAGGAGGTAGTCATCTTCTGGACAGAGGGTACTGCGTCTGCGTTGAATACTACCAGAATCTCCGAAGGACGTGATGTGGGTTCTGCTAGCGCATATTCCCCGATATTAAATGGAGAGAAACTGACCTTCTCGACACAGAATGATGATTTGTTCAAAGATTCCAGCACTGGTAGTTTATGGAATATTTTTGGTCAGTCTGTGAGTGGGCCACTGAAAGGTGAATTTTTAACTCCCCTGACAGCTGTAAACCATTTTTGGTTTGACTGGGTAGCGTTCAAGCCAGATACACGTGTTTATCAAATTGAAAATTAGAGTTGCTCCCCTATTATTTTTGGCTTATGATAGTCATATATGAGTCAAAAGAGTAACCTGCTCTACCTCGATGCAAAACCTGATAACCTAAAACAGGTTAAAAAGTATCTAGATGGAGCAGGCGTTAATTTTAAAATCAAGGAGATAGCTTCCCTTTCTCAATTAAGGGATGAACTCGAGAACAATGATATTAATGTGTTACTGCTTGATAAGCTAATAGATTTTGATGGTCAAATCTCTCAGCAAAGAGTTCCACCCATTATATTTATTTCGAATGATAAGGATGAGAACGAGGCGATCGTTTCCCTAGAAAAAGGGTGGATTCAAGATTATATTGTCGATACTGCTTCGGGGTTTATGCGTCTTCCTTTGATAATCCGAGCTGTATTTGCCCGAGAAGGACAACGTTCTTCAATATCTGAACCGGATCTTGAACGTCTTAATATTTTCCTTCTTTGGGATTTCGCGTGGAGAGGCCATATATGGGGGTACGCTG
>CAZCPP010000126.1:0-10402 GCA_964500655.1 uncultured Anaerolineaceae bacterium
ACTTAAAGGGATCATGACAGCCAATGTAGGCCACGTTTTAAATTTGGCTTTGATCTCCAGCGAAAGCCGATGTCCACTGGGTTTACCTGCTCCTCCTACCTCCATTTTTTTCAAAATGCCGCTTTGCAGGTAACACCCGCCGGTTTTATTGACATCGAAACTATACTTTGCTATCAGGAGGCGTCTTAAATGGAACATAAAATTCTGCCCCGAGGGCCTCGCCACGACCACACGACTTACCGCTCCCTTTGGCGTCAATCAGAGCAGGTTTTCGAACTCATTTGCGACCACTGCGGCGTCTCCACCGATCGGGCCAGAAAACGGGATCGATTGGGCAATGCGATCAAAAGGCTGACTTTTAACGTGCTTCGTCAGTTAGATATCCCGGTGCGCTGGCACTCGAGCAAAACCGGGCCTGGATTTCGCTGGGACGGCAATGTTGAACTGGCTAACAAACACTTGGGAATCGCCGATTATCGGGAGCGGTTCCGCGACGTCGTGGAGTTCGTGAAATCCCATTTGATCCAGGCCACTGTTTAGCTCACAGGAGATCGGTAGACAGTAGATACTAATTGACTAGAAGGTTCCTTCTTGTTTTAACATTGATCCACATTTCAGTAACACTGAGGAATTAATCAAAAAACGTGGAAATGCCCCTGATGGTTATCGTGGAGGTGTCCTTTTCGGCACCTGCAGATCAGGGCAGTTCGACTGAGTTTAATTGGTCAAATTGTGGGGGATCATTTGTTGAAGCTGAGGTACCCTGAAGTCTCTTGAGATGTTCTGAGGATCACATGAGGTTGCCTACTGATCGAATAATGATTGAATGCGTTGTATCCTGAGGATCACATGAGGCGTCATTACTGTCACGTCCCTGCAGTTACTGTTGCGGACTGGACCGCTTCACAGAGGACTGTTTATCATTACCATGAGGAACGGGTTATCTACCTGGAGGTACCTTTACAGGAGGCTACCGAAGTTACAGGCGCCTTTGATGTTCAATCAGGAATTACACTGTGACACTTTCGATCAATGACCTGAGCTGAGGTCACAACTGTGAATACTGCTGAGTTATGGCGAGGGACTGTTCAACTCCATCTCAACAGTTACGGTTGCTGAATGAACAGCCCCTGCGACGACTGGTGATGGTTGTGACTACGATTCACATCGCCTGGTCAGCATCAAACCATCATGTACCCTGAGTCAATGTAATGAAGTTCTCCCAGTCCCCCACAGGACTAGATCAGAACGGTTCAGCCCTGGCCATCCACTTTCGAGGGTTGTGGTGAGATAACACAGGGTCTCTGGTTTACCGTCTTGTCGATGCCGTCCATGTAGTCATGGGGGACGTGATGACTTGAAGACTGGCGGTGAGGTCCTGGTCGCCGTGGTGATGGGTAACGAAAGTAACTAACGATCCAAGAATCCTGTCCAATGATGTTTAGCCAGTACCCACCATTGAGGCACTTGTCGGGCCACTGAAGCAACCTGTTGAGCCACTGCCGAGTTATCTGTCATTATCTCTCACGGTGAGATTGAGGAAATCGTTACATCTGCAAAGGCGTCCTGCCTGATCCCACCGGTGCCTTCCATGCCGTCATGGTGAAACTGAACTGCGGGATCGACATGGTCACCTGTCGTCACCATCAGTAACTTCATTGCAGTCAATGCAGTCGGTGTAACTTCATCGCAGTCAATGCCGTCATGGCCAACAATGAATGGCAGGATCGTCATGGTTAATTAACTTGAGACGGAATAGGCCAGGACATCTCAATAACAATTGCGCCTGCCTGGCAGCTTCTCCTGACTGACTGGTAACGGCGATGCTGACCTGTACCTATCAATCTGACGGTACCGATCATCCTGTGACCTTGTGCCACGGTGACCCTGAGGGCTGTTAAGGCTCCTTGACGGCTGTGATGCGACATGAGCCAGGTGATTGACTCAGTCCCCTGGCAACCGGGAAGATTAACCCAGCAGGCTGGGTCATCGAGGGTACATTAGGAGTGCGCGATCGAGAGGTGACAGGTAGGATCAATAGGACCGACCCGTTAGATGTATTAGTTCGTGATCACCGTAGGCGTGTTGACCAGGTGTCCAGGGTGACGAAGACCACCCAGTCCCACATTGTCCCTGTGGATGCGCTGCAGATTAATGCCAGGACAAATGAGGCCACAGATAACGGCGCCGTGGAGATCAAGTACCGGATGTCTCACAGTAGACCGCGTTCATGGGTTCATGACGCACCGTCAATTGATGATCCAAGTAACTGTTTAGTAGATGACTTTAGTGCCTTGCCAGGTCTAACGATCACAGCATCGTGTTGAATCTGCAGGATGGTTCCATTGGCCCCCAGTGAGTCACACAGGGCTCATCAGGTCTGGAGATTACCTTGTGAGCCACTAGGCAGCTTTGGCAGCCAATGGTGATTAAACCCTCATGACACCAGGTTAGATGGCAACAGCACCCGTGCAGCATCAAATATTGGTTTAAAGGACAACCGATGCGGTCCGGGCAGTATCCCGACCTGTTTCAGCCGCGACACATAGTGGGATGGTGACTTCTTGCCCTCCAAGGCCCTTTCCCAACCGCGATCGGCCACATCATAAGCTAGGTTGAGCAGACTGTTCGGACGAATGCCCTGGTGTCGACACCGTTCCTGGAACTCTTCATCGAAGACGTCGTAGGGCACCAGGTCCCACTGGCACAGTGCCGTGGCCAACTCTTGAAACCCGTTACGGATGGCCCTGTGAAACCGGGGACTGTCCACCTGCAAGGTTTGCTTGACCTGCCGGCGTACATTGTGGTAGTTGGGCTCAGACGAAGGCACCGCTAGTCGGGGCAAAGAATTGCCGTTCAATCGGTATTCAATCCGGACCTTGCCCACATTGTCTGGATGGGGGTCTTTAAGGAATTTGTCATAGCACCTTATCAAGCGCTGCCCATTGCCCAAGTAGAATGTGTCCCATTCAACCTGATCCCATTCCATCTCGCCCATGTAGGCCATCCGCACCAGTTGATCACAGGCCTCTACGTAGGCGGAGGGATCATCGACGATCGCATCGAGGCAAATGTCCACGCCGGTAACGCGCAGGAGACCCAGGTAGTCTTTGATCCCTAATTTAGTGACTGTAGCCCGTTTAATCCTGACCACTTTTTCAAGTTCCGTAAAGGGCGCGGGATCATAGTTGTGCCCACGCAGCAGCTTGGGCACACTCGCCGTGAGGGTGAGATGGTTGTATCGATGTCTAACTTTAATGTTATCGATCCACCCCAATCGCTCTGGGCGACGGTGCAAGGGCAAAGCCATTGACATCTTGAAGGTGTCCACCCCGAGCTTCACATTGCGAGGTTCCATGGCCCTTTCCTCTGATTGGTCTCCCACGCTGTGACCACCGCCTCAGTTATGCATCGCAAAAGGTCTTCGTCGGGGATCACGACAATGTCCTTAAAATGTTCCTGGCCGTCCTGTTGATAGCTCTTTTGCGGTAGCGCTAACTGCACAGGTTGCCCTGGATATGCCAATAATTTTACGTCGTTTATCCTCAATCGGCCGCCGATCGTGACATCTACGAACCCGAGTAATCCTTTTTTCTGAATGGGTTTAATTCGATCAATCGTTATTTGAAATCGAGGTTGCGAACTTCCGTTTTGCATGGTATAATTTCCTTGTGACTTAAGTTTTGTAGGGAGCCCCGGCTGACCACCTGGGGCTTCCACTCCCGCTAACGTACCCATAATTATCCGCCTCCTTTAACTTCCTGCTGTTTTGCATCATCCATCTGGGGTTGCTCTGTCTCCGCTAAACCCGCTCCTCGAGCGGCCTCACGTAAGGCTCTCCGGACGATCTGCGACCTGCTCCGCTCCTGCCGTTCCGATAGTTCCTGCAGCCACATCAGACTGGTGTCATCCAGGGCAAAGGTTTTGACTTTCATGGTTTTGATAGCTCCTTGTTAATCGCTGTCATACCTTAGTATAGTTACA
Organism: uncultured Anaerolineaceae bacterium; assembly: GCA_964500655.1. Taxonomy (GTDB): domain Bacteria; phylum Chloroflexota; class Anaerolineae; order Anaerolineales; family Villigracilaceae; genus JAABUE01. The sequence continues at coordinate 3,985 of CAZCPP010000126.1, forward strand.
GTTATACCGCGCTAACTCGATGGCTCCGATGCCCTCACGGCCAGACACAAAAAAAGAGCTGACGTGGGCCATCGTCCGCTTCTTTAATGGCCTACGTCAGCTCTTTGCCTTTATGTCGGCTTCTTTGGTGCTGGTATGTAGTTCTGCTGTTAGAAGCACCTAAATTATATCATTTTTTTGCAGGGAAGTCAAGACCCAATTGGTAGATTTTTTCTCATCCATCCGGTCAGAGGTGGGGCAGCGCCGTGGATCGGCAGAGGGTATGCGTCCCGGCCATGATGTGGATCGGGTGGGAGTCACGGGCAGGGCGTTACATACGCCGGAGGGACGAAGAGGGGACCTCTCGACATTCCCGATTATCAAGCGGTGGTGCAGCAATGTAAGCAGTTCGTTCATGAACGTTTAATGAGTGCCTAGTGGTGGGACGATGGCTCGTAATTAGTCGATGGAGCAGGGATATGCAGATGGGGGTCTTGACAGGTATGGATTGAGCGAGTATAATGAGGATCGACCTTGACAGTTAAATATCGCGCCGAAGTCAATTTCAAATGTACAGACGCAACGAAGCCGCGCCACATCCAGCTAAGATTTAGCGCGGCTTCAGTAAACTTCGACTTCCAGGCGGAAGCTTACCTTAAATTATACTGGATACACGGCCATTTGTCAAATACAAGGTCTCTCATCCGCGATAATTGATGCGCTCTTAAACAGATCCGCCAGGGGTCGAGGTTGCTGCCGCAAACGAAAGGAGCACCCACATGGCAGCACCGACTATTGTATCCCCAACGCCTCCACCGATCCACTCGCATACTCCTGCAGTGCTGTTCCCCATGGTCCATACGGACTTTATTCACCACTTCAACCGGGTGGTGAATCAATTCGATCTCACTGATGGAGCTGTCCGGTTATTGGAACTACTACTGAGCTACGATTTACCAGACCCTCGCAACGGTCAACAGCGAAAGGGCTTCTGCTGGCCATCGAGGAGCACTTTGGCCGAAGAACTGGGATGCTCCGATCGCACCCTGCGCCGCCGTCTGAGTGAGCTTCGTGCTGCCGGGGTCATCGCAGACTTGGATGCGTCTGAAGTGCGCCAGTTGCGGGCCCTGGGATACGACCTGCCCGATGCTGCCACGTCAGGATGGTCGATCTGTTACGATCAGTTTCCGATGGATGTGGACGAAGTTGGCCAGAGGGGCGGACAGAATTGGCCGGTCCCCCATGGGCCTCCGGAATCCGGAAAAGAACCAGACAACACAACACCAGAGTACAAGGATACTGCCGCACCCGTTGATAATGGTGGTGATGATAAGGCTCCGCCTATCCCGGAACCGGAACCGGAACCGGAGATCCATGTCCAGAAGCTGCTAAAGTGGAAAGTCTCGCGACCCCAGGCGCAACGCATCGCGACCCAGGTGGACACGGACATCATCGACCAGGCCATACATCTTCTGAAAAGGAATCAGGCATTACCCTGCGACCAGAGAGTAATTCATAATCCAGGCGGATGGTGCAACTATGTACTGCAGATACTGGACGATCCAGCGTTAGAGGCATGGGAAGCACGGATCGCTGCTGCCGAGGATACCATCACCGCATCACCGACCAGTAGAACGGTAACGATCCCGGAGCTTGTGCCCCAGGAGGCAAAGCCTGCATCACTGGAACCTGTTGAGGATGACGATCCCGTGGAAGTGGCACAGATCATCAAAGCGTCTTTCCTGGAGGCAGAGGCGCAGACTGCCCCGACCTTCGATGTGACCGTCGGAGCGGATGGTCAATCGAGCACCGTGACCTCCATCGAGGCAGGAAAGCGTCAGGTGGAGCTTCGTTATGATCGGAGCCCCGAGGCTCTGGAGGGTGACATTATCATCGACGAGAGGACGATGCCTGACCAAGAACCTCATCCCGAGGTCGCTGAAAAGAACGGTCCTGTGGAGGACGAAGATGATCCCGCAGCTAACGTGGGAGAAAGGCATGAAGTCTCTCTTGTCCAAGGAGAGAGAGCACCTGAACACATGAGCGGACACATTGGGGAAGTTCCGTCTCCACAACTGGATCAAGCTGATTGCGAATGGGTCTGGCAACAGGTGCAGGACCAACTTGAAGAAGCAGGTCAATGGTTGCCGCTGCTTGATAAAGTGGTAGTGCAGAGACATGCACACACCGTGGAGTTATGGGCATCCAGTCCGGCCGTTGCGTGGTCGTTGATTAACAGGCAGGAGCGGATCGAAGAGGTAATTAGGGATGTGACGGGACAGACTGGCCTGACGGTGGAGGTGCATAGCCAGAGCCCATGAGGTGAAGTGGGGGAACAGTGGGAGGTAGGCTAACGTGATCGAGGCCATAACTGTATGGGCAGCACGGTAGCCCGGCCCTACCTCGACCTCGCGCCGGCGGTGATCTGGTCACCATGGGTCACGATCACTTCCTCCACCATTTCCACCAGGGCTTTTTCAGTTCCGCCAATTCTGCCCGCAGTGTTTCAAGCTGGGCCGCCTGTTCCTTAGCGCGACGCTCCTCCGCCTCATGGTTGGCCTGCATGATTTCCAGTAAAGTTTCCTCGCGGCGCTGGGCGATCTCGCGATCCTCGACCTGAGCCTTCCTGACCTCCTGCAATTCGGTCCGCAGATCGTCCACCAGGCCGGCCCACCGTTCCATCATAACGCCCTCGATCCGGGCCACGATTAGGGGGAGGTCGGCGCTAGGGTCGGCAGGGGTCGGCAGCTCCTCGGCCATTTTTGCCACGTCTTCAGGGTTTAACAACCAGACGGGACCTGTAGGAGTAGCTCCTTTTTCCGCCCGTATCCGTCCCGACTTTATCAGCCGACGGAGGGATCGCTCAGACCGTCCTAGGATCGCCACAGCCTGGGTCAAGGTTATCCCCTTTGGATCGCTCATTGTCCCCCAGTTCGGGTTCGTGGGGGAAGTTCCTGCAAAGGGAAGGGAGAGCGGTTGCAAATTTGTGAACTGGGCCTTTCTTGGGCTCTGAGTGCCATCTTAATAATCCCGGTATTGCTCAGAAGCGGGGTTCGAAAGTTAACATAACTAAAATTATCAGAAGTAACATAGGTGTTAATTACACCTCCTTGCCTCGACGTGGATAAAGTGCTATAATAGGTTTGCGGCAATACGCGGGCTTTCCCCCACAATAAGGAGATGAGTGCTATGCGTCCGATTTCTGCGAGATTGAGTGTGATTATTCTGGGCCTGTGTCTCGGCGCGCTTCCGTTTCCAGGGAAAACCCAGCCGCCTGAGTCGGAGCAGGAAAAGCAAGCGAGGGAAGAGCAGGAAAGGCAAGAGAGGGAAGAGCAGGTCCTGAACCAACGGGTCACCGTGAACTATGACGATCTACCCGCCGTCGAAGTGGTCCGGGATCTGTCCGCCAAGACCAGCGTTCCTATGGCCGTTGTTCCGGGGTTAGCCCCGGTCCGATTGATGGTTAAAACGCACGAAATGCCCCTCCATCGGTTGATGCAGGCGCTCAGTATGGTTCTGAGTCCCGGTGCTGATGCTCGGTGTCATTGGTTGAAGCAACCCGATGACGCGGCTGGGGCGCGGTATCTGCTGTGGCCCGAGCCATCTGCGGTCGAAGCCCAGGGACGGTTGTTGGAGGAAGATCAGCAGGCTTTCCAGAAGCGCTATCTTCAAGATATTTTTGAACAGCCGGAACAATTCGGCCATGCCACCCCCCTGGGTGGAAAAATCTTCCGCACTCTGTCACCCGAGAACCAGCGGCAGGCGCTGGAGACGGCCTATGACCTGGGACCCTTCAACGAAGCCTCGGAAGAGGTTCAGCAAGCGGTCCGCGATCTGTTTGCTCGCTACAAAATCAAAGTCCGGGATGAAAGTGGAGAAATGCGGCCTGTCGATGTGGACCGGGAATTTGGAGATTCCGCCCTCCGATTTGAAAGACGGGGAACAGGACTAGACCAACTCCTTTGGTTTATTGTGAAAGGATCGGAAAGAGGCAAGGGCTGGGGCTTGGGACGGTTGGTCCATCTGAAACGGGAACGGGCGCTGGCGGCCCAAGGAGCCGTGGCATCGACAGATGAAGACTTGCTGGCCCCCCTGCGTGCGCCCCTACCTGGAATCTTCTATCAAGAAATGATTGATGAGACCAAAGAAAACACGATGTATTGGGAGGGAGAACTTTATCCTACGGACTCCGTTGATATAGCCAAGGTTTGGCAATGGCTGGGGGAACATACGCCCTGCAACCTCGTCGCTCTTCGACCGAGCAAGGGCCAATCCTCGTTGCCCGCCGTGCCGGTCGCTAACCTGGAAGAACTTCTAAACCTCCTGGTACAAACCCATGCCATCACTTGGCAGATTTCCGAGGGCATCCTGGTTTTTCGTCCGGCCTTTTGGTATCACGATCCGCCCCTGCTGCCGAGTGAGGATGTTCTTCGATGGCAGGCTGTATTTCAACCTGGGATCGCGCCCCCCTTGGACCTGTTGGCCGAGATAGCCACTTTGAACCGGGCCCAATACCAGGGCTTGCAGTACATGCTTCCTGACGAGGTGGAAATAGAGGAGGCCCGGCCTTTTCTTCTTTTCTACCTGAGTGTACCTTCCGATCAACGGCTGGCGATGATCCCACCCTTTCGACTGAATTTGCAAGGCTATCCTCAGCCAGCAGCTCAAGCTCTCGTTCAGACGGTTCGGGACAGAGGGCTTCCCCCCCCTCCTTTAGGCGTTGCGGATATAGGCATGGAGGAAAGTGAAAAGGAAGGTCAACGTGTTGTGGAATATTGGGTGAATGTCATTGGAGTTGGAGTCGTGGATAAAACCTTCACTGTAAGGTATGGGGGCGCTAACTGACTGCACGGACAAAGAAAGGCCCGTTGAAGGTACGAAAATCGCATCCCATCGGCTCGAAAAAGCACCGTTAAGGGTGCCAAATCAAACAAGCGTTCTAATGTAACAATGTCGAGATAAAGCCGGGATGAAAAATTTTCGACGGACGTGGAATGACCAGGGAGCCCACCCGCTTCTATAAGCCCCCTCTCCCTGGCCGTTGCGTCCTTCCGGCCCTGGCCCCGGACGGGGGGAACGAAGGGATTGCGCGGGAAGGTGGGGCGAAAGGAAGGGGGCTGGGAAGTGGAAGTTAACATATCGATTCCTATCGGACGTGCGATAGATGCTAACTGCACTCCATGCCCGAGACGGGGAACACCGGCCCATCAGTTGCTTAACGTTGTTTTGGGCCGTTCATGGATACAGTTATCACGGTGAGTGCCTCCGGCGAGATCAGATTGGGGCTGCTTCACTGCTTATCGAAGCAGGGACGGAGGTGAAAACCCATAACAATCAAAAGGTATCCACCTTGGACCTCTTGACGGATCCAAGCGAAGAACCTATGCGGAAACTTCTGATGAAGCACGGAGCCACGGGTGCTTCCGAACCTTCATAGCAAAGGGCAGCGTAGGGTTCGGCGGTTGGGGGTTTCAGGGTGGAGCCGGGGTTGCCGAAGGCCAAGCCGCCTGGAAAGGCGGCGCTGCGCAAACGCGCTGTTATGCGCTGACGGCCCCTATACCGCGAAGCTTTAGAAGGAGAGAATACAGGGCACGACATCAACGCCTTTTCAGGCTAAGCTTCAAAGGAAGCAAGTTCAACACGAAACTCGGCCACATCCCGCTCTAATGTTTTCCCGTACGATTCCCTCTGATCTTGAAATACATCTACTGCTGAACGATACAAGCAATAGTCATCAGAATTCAGTTCCTGAAAGCTCTCAATCGTCTGTGCGTCCAATTCGGGATCCTCATAGGCCCCTTGATTCTGGATACAGTAGTATGGTCTAGACCACCCAAATTTGCGAGACAACAGCAACAATGATTCATCGAAAGATTCGGTCAGACCGATGAAATCAAACTCTGGGCATTTTTGCATATCCCCCCGAAAAGGGACATTTAGAGCAATTACCCCTTCTGTGCTGACTTTTGGAAGCCGAATATTGTCTCATAATGCCTATGACCTCGTGAGAAATCTATTATGAGACATGAAATGAGACACTCTCCAGCGCTGTCTCGCAAGGTATACTTTGTGAGACAGTAGCCTGGAGGACATATACTGATCGCGGCTCTACCGAGATGTTCTGGAGGGAACCAAGCACCTTCGGTTCCCTGTAATGATCAGGCTTCTCTAAAGTGTTCACGGTTCTTGGCTTACCGGTTTACACCGTGGAGTGGGAGTCTCCCACTCCCTTAATGTCCCCTTTCGAGGGGATATGCAAAAATGCCCAAACTCTCTTACATTCCTTCCACATTTGTTGATCCATTGACTGAAACGATTATGATTATACCCCATTACCGTGTCGGGCTCATGCACCGAAGTGGTATGTGTCAACCATCTCTTGATACTCGACTTTAGCGAATCCGGGGTTGACACAGCCGGTGCTCTTTTGGTATAATGG
>CAZCPP010000127.1:0-10329 GCA_964500655.1 uncultured Anaerolineaceae bacterium
TGCTCACCCCAACAAGGTTTTTGACCTGATTTTGCTACTTTAAGAAAGCCCTGAAGGGCGTTGCAAGAGTGCTAGACAGGGTATGTTTCGCCCCTACTGTGTTGAACAAGAACAAAAAAATCACGGCATACGCCGCGATTTTTAATCCAGGAAAGGAACGAACTATACTTTTGTTTTGGTCATGGTACGGATGCACTTAGCACACAATACCTTCTTGACCTTGCGATTACCCTCATAAACCGTTACCTTTTGCAGGTTAGGTTTGAATTTTCGGTTGGTGGCACGCATGGAGAACGACCGGTTATGTCCAAATGTTGTCGTCTTTCCGCAGTGGGCACACTTTGCCATCTTAATAATTTCCTTTCTTGCTATAATTCCAAAGCTTTAGCTTGCTCCCGCAAGCACAGCATTCTACCATACAACGTATCCTTCCACAAGAAGAGTTGTTAATAACAAACAGAGGAACACAAATGGGCGAAGAAATTACATCATTCGGCAGCATTCATATCTCACCCAATGCTGTTGCGACTATTGCATATCATGCCACGCTGGAATCATATGGCGTGGTGGGGCTGGCTCCCAAGAATCTGGTTGAAGGGTTGGCACATACCATTACACGCGAGCCAACGCGCGGCGTATCCGTACACTATGATGGAGATCAAATAGATATCGATATCTATGTTGTCGTGGAATACGGAACGCGCATCGCAGCGGTGGCAAACAGTGTCGCAAACACCGTTCGTTTCCATGTAGAAAAAGCGTTGGGATTGCGCGTTACCAATATCAATGTGCATATCGCCGGATTGCGTGTCAGCGATACAGACTAATACCCGGACTGTATGATAATGATTGATGAAGCTACTGTATTCCAAAGGGAAATCTCTCAATCAAAAACAACTTGTTCGGGCACTAGAAATCCAAAGGAGCAAGAGACAGTATGGTCGTAGATTCCCCAGAGACAAAAAAAAGGCTGGAGAAATTCCGCAGAGCTCCCATGGATGGGCAGGCGCTTAAACGATTGGTGGAAGCTGCGCTAACCTGGCTGCGTACCAACCAACAGATGGTTAACGCATTGAACGTCTTCCCCGTACCGGATGGCGATACCGGTACCAACATGGTGTTGACCATGCAATCAGCTTATAACGAAATCAAGGAACTTGGTCACCGCAAGGTGGACGATATGGCTGCAGCCGTCTCGCAGGGCGCATTGATGGGCGCACGGGGCAACTCGGGCGTTATTCTGTCCCAGTTGTGGCGCGGTCTTTCACGCGGACTGCAAGGGCAAGAAGTACTGGATGGGCCGGGGTTGGTCAAAGCTTTTGCTGAGGCGCGCGATACAGCCTATAAGGGCGTTGTCCGCCCGGTGGAGGGCACGATCCTGACCGTCGCCAAAGATATTGCCGCGGAAACGGAGGCTGGCCTGAAGCCCTCGCATGATGCGATTGACTTCCTGGAGATGGCGGTCAAGGCTGCGGACGAATCGGTCGAACGGACCCCGGAACTGCTCCCGGTACTCAAGCAAGCCGGTGTCGTCGACTCGGGTGGCATGGGACTGTTCTTCATCCTGGAAGGTATGCTGCGGCATGTCTATGGCCAATCTTTGGACACACCGTTGGCTTCGGTCCAAACGATTTCGGCCATGGAACTGGAAAGCGCAATGCAGGAGGTCGAGGAGGGACAGGATTTCGAGGTGGTTGTGGATTTCCACCCCGAAAATGAATTAGACTTGCAATCATTCTACGGTAAACTGGAAGATATGGGCACATCCATTCAGGTGGGCGAAGGCGAAGGCATGTATCGCATGCACATCCATGTGCCGCTGGAAAATCGCTATCTGCCGATAGACTATATTATGGAATTGGGAACCATCACCAAAGTCGCCATGGAAAACCTGGTGGCTCAGATGGATGAAATTGATGAACGAGCCAAAGGCGACTATTTCGAACTGGCAAATGTGGAAGCTGGGCAAATTGCTGTAGTAACCGTTTCACCGGGACCGGGGCTGAGCCGCATCTTTGCCAGCTTGGGGGTAGCGGCCATCGTAGAAGGCGGGCAAACGATGAATCCTAGCACGCAGGAACTTTTGGCTGCATTTGAAAACATGCCGACTGACAAGATTATTATCTTGCCGAACAACAAGAATATTGTCATGGCAGCCAATCAGGCCAAAGATGTGACCGTCAAAAATGTCCAGGTTGTGCCAAGTCGCAATATCCCACAGGGGCTCTCTGCCTTGCTATCCCTCAACCCAGATGGTGACGTGGAAACCGTTGCTTCGAAGATGAACAAGTCGCTGGATATGGTGAAAGCCGGCGAAATCACTGTTGCAACGCGCAGCGTGGAAATCGACGGCGTTGAAGTAGAAGAAGGTCAGGTTATCGCGCTCCTAGATGGTAAGTTGGTCTGTTCAGCGAAATCAGTTGAAGAAGCCTGCATGGACATGCTCGAAAAAGCAAAAACTAAAGAATTTGAATTAATTACTATGTTCTACGGCGAAGATCTGAACACAACCGAAGCCAATCGCATATCCGACAGGGTGCGCGAAGCCTATCCGGAACAGGAAATCGAAGTACAGGACGGCGGGCAACCGCATTATCAATTTATTATTTCAGTAGAATAGGAACTTATCCAATGAGCATCCTGCGCCGAGGATGGCGCAGGATTTCTCTATCATTGCCGCCGTCCCCGGCGGCAAGAGCGAAAAAATGAAAATAGGCATTGTCACAGATTCCACATCCGATCTCCCCCTTGACCTGGTTGAAGAAAATGAGTTGGAAGTTGTTCCAACGATATTGGTTCTGGATGGTAAAGAGTACGCCGATGGGGATGGCATCTCTCGCGAAGAATTTTACACGCGCCTGCCAAGCATGAAGAATCCGCCTACAACCGCCGCCCCCTCTATCGGGGAATTCATTTCCCGCTATCAAAAATTGTTTACAAAGGGCTGTGACCACATTTTGTCTATCCATGCCGCCACGCAGTTATCGGCCATCGTCAGCACAGCGCGGCAGGCGGCTTCTGAATATCGTGACCAAATCACCGTGCTCGATAGCGGATCGCTTTCTCTGGGTCTAGCTTTCAAGTTTTAGCCGCAGCAGAAGTGATAGAGAAAGGCTTGCAGAACGCCCTCGATGCAGTTTATCACACAAGTCAGCGGATACAAGTCTTCGCGGCGCTCGACACAATGGATAATTTACGCCGCAGCGGCCGCGTCCCTTATGCTGTGGCAGCATTGGGCGGGTTGCTGTCCATCAAGCCGGTCATCGAATTGGCGGAGGGTGTTGTCAAGCCGATAAGTGCAGTTCGTACAACCCTCCAAGCCAATGAGCGCATGGCCAGATTAATGAAAACCAGCGGAGTAATGGACCGTTTAGCCATCTTGCATACCGGTGCAGAAACACGCGCAAAAGAATTCATGAATCGCATGATGAAGGAGATCAGCCAGTCTGTGCCGCGTGACATTATGATGCTGAACGTCACGCCTGTCATCGGTACCCACGTTGGACCAAACGGGCTGGGTTTTGCAGCAGTAAAAGTATGATTTTTTAACTAGAGAAAAATTGATTTAGTAGGTTAACAAAAGACGATCAAAAACCTTTTCCCCGTCTAAAGTTTTTCCATTCATCTGGAAACGCTTTAGCATTGATGGCCCAGTATCAATCATAATTTCATGCTTAAACAGCCCATCAGGAATTGGCAAATCACAAATCAGATTACCTGAACGCTTTGTACCATCTATACTTAGAGTTATATGAACTCCCCTTGATTTACATTTTTCGATTACATCCAAAAGATGCTCCAAGCTAAATGATTGGGCACCATATAAAATAGCTTGACTATAACTGTAAGGTGGGTCACAATATATCAAGTCACCAGGTTTTGCCATGTTCATCGCTTCTTCAAATTCAAGTTGTAAGAAGTTTGCGCCAGACACTCGTTTGTGCCAATCATCTACTCTTTTTGAAAAGTTATCTGGCAAAATAGGATTATGAATTCCACAAGGCGTAGACATGTAGCCATCTGCTTTTCGAAAGCGAACAACGCCTCCATAACAGGAACGTGTTAGGAAAAGCAAATCTGCGCCATTTGGGTTTTTGTTGTAGGACGCTTTTATTTGTTCGTAGATCTCTTTTTTATCCCCGTTTGTTATTTGTTGCCAACGTTCCTGATACCAAATTTTTAGCGTTTCAGGAGAATCTTTCAGGGTTTGCCAAATTTCAATTAGAGGTTCAAAAGAATCCGATGCAACGGCAACCTTTGGAACCAGAGTGCCAAGAATCCCGCCACTACCTAGGAAGGGTTCAAAATATGCATCAAATTTAATCGGGAAGTATGAAATAATTTCATGGGCTACACGTTGTTTGCTGCCAATCCACTTGAGAAGAGGTCTTTTGAAGGGTTCGACTTTGCGAGTTTTTCTGGCATCGGTCTCAAATAAATAAAGTTGGGCTGTATCTTGTAAATTTTTCATATTGAATTATACCAAATGGATAATATCCTAAAACAGGATATTTGTCAAGGATGGACAAAATGAAGTTAGATGATGAAGATTGTCAACGCCGAAAACTACAAGAATTGCTAAAACGAGTGCGTAAAAAAAACGAGGTCCGTCAAGTTGAACTAGCTAAAAAATTAAATGTTCCACAATCTTTTATCAGTAAATATGAAACTGGGGAACGAAGGCTCGATATCCTAGAACTTAGGAAAATTTGCTCTACTCTAAATACTTCTTTAGAAGAATTCATTCAAGAATTGGAGGAAAGTCTGAATGAAGCCAAATGAAAGTTTTCTAAATCTTCCAAAAACTTTTTGGGCTAGTGTGCGCTTAATTAGTCAGGAGGTTGGATACACCGATAGAAAAACGGGGTTAATAAAAGTTCCTTCAGCTACTGAGATGAGTAAGAAACTTACCAAATTTGATATTGACATTGATCGTTTACAAAATCAAATTGTAGGTTCTCAAAAATACGAGTTCCTATTGCAGCAATACTTTGAATATAGAGCAGAGATATTACATTCATTTGTCAAACCCCGCTTAATGGATGTGAAAAGAGCAAAGAAAGTTTTTGAAAGCCATCTCAAAAAACTTAAACCAAAATGCCCACTTCTTAAAAATAAGCAAAAAGGTGAAAAGAAAACATATGCTTATCTAACAGGCCTTGTAAATATGCTTGTTGAAGCGAATGGTCAAGGGATTTTATGTGATTATGACCCTCGTCAATTAACAACTATCACAAATGATAGATTACCAGTTAGAACTTTAGCTCGCCGTGTTGATGGTGCTTTTCCAAACGGTGTAAATCCCATTGCAATCTGGGAAATCAAAGAATATTACTATACAACTACTTTTGGTAGTCGTGTGGCAGATGGAGTTTATGAAACGCTTTTAGATGGTCTAGAACTTGAAGAGCTTTTAGAGCATGAAAATATCAAGGTTTTGCATTATTTGATAATTGATGCTTACGATACGTGGTGGAACATGGGTAAATCATATTTGTGCCGAATTATTGATTTACTGCATATGGAGCTAATAGATGAAGTTTTAGTTGGATATGAAGTGGTAGAAAGGCTACCTTCTCTTGTGGGCGAGTGGGTAGACCAAATGGTAAAATAGTTCCATGCAGCCATCCTTAGAGAAACTACGTAAATTTTTCCGTCTTGAACATCAAAACGGCTACACAAACACAGCCGTCATTGGTGGGCTCGCAAAAATGCTTGATTACTGGGAAGGCGAAGCTCGCGCCGATGACATCTCGGAAGAGATTGTCGAGGCTGTCGTGCAACGTCTGCAATCTTACGCTAAACTGAAACCTGACTCGCGCGCCGAATCGCTCAAGGGACTCTGGAATCGTATTGGTGACCAATATCCCGAAGCGACTCAAAAACCGAAGCGTACGCCCCGCTCAAAGACCAAGCCTGCTACTAAGAAAGACGAAGCTTCAACATCGAAAACTAAATCCGCTAAAGAACACCCCGTTCCTCCCGGCCGTTCTGAAACTGCCCCCGGTGGGAAAACATCGGCTACGCCTGCAGCCCTCAACGCAGAATTAACTGTGCTGCAGGGGGTTGGTCCACGTCACGCGCAGACACTGGGCAAGCTTGGCATGCACAACTTGGGTGATATGCTCTACAACTTCCCACGCCGTTACGAAGACTATAGCCAGCTCAAACCCATCAAAGACCTTTTTTACGGCCAGCAGGTAACTGTTATCGGTGCAATCCAATCGGTGAATACGCGTCCGATTCGGGGTGGCAAAGCCCAGTTGGTCGAAGCCGTTCTTTCAGATGGTACCGGGGGGCTGCGGCTCTCCTGGTTCAACCAGCCCTGGATGGCCAACCGCCTGAAACAAGGCGCTTCCATTTCCGTTTCAGGTAAAATTGAACAATATCTGGGTCGCTTGGTTATGAATAACCCAGACTGGGAACCAATCGAAACCGAAAGCCTGCACACGAACCGCATCGTTCCAATCTACTCATTGACGGGGAAGATTACTCAGAAATGGTTACGTAAATTAATGAACCAGGTGGTCACGCATTGGGCGCCGCGTGTTACCGACCATTTGCCCGAGAGTGTCCGTTCGGCGGCCAAGCTGCCTGAACTTAACGATGCACTCCTGAATGCACACTTTCCCAATTCGCAAGAAAAACTGACAGTTTCCCGTCAGCGTTTAGCCTTTGATGAAATTTTCTTTCTGCAAATGGGTGTGTTGCGCCAGAAACGTGATTGGCAATCTGTCACCGCGCGCATCTTTGATGTGCAGGATGAGTGGATGGATGCGCGCATAAAGATGCTGCCCTTTGAGTTGACAGGCGCACAGCAACGAGCTGTGGATGACATCTTGGTCGATCTCGGTTCTGGCCGCCCGATGAATCGTTTGTTGCAAGGCGATGTCGGTTCCGGGAAGACCGTCGTGGCAGTGCTGGCTGCAGCCATTGTCACAACTGCAGGCGCACAAGCGGCCATCATGGCGCCCACATCAATTTTAGCGGAGCAGCATTTCCGTAATTTCACCAACCTTTTGGCGGCTAAAAATGGCGTCCTGGGAAATGACGTCATTCGCTTATTGGTCGGAGATACGCCCGAAGCTGAGAAAGAAGCGATTCGTGCTGGCTTAGAGGATGGCAACATAAAGGTTGTTATTGGCACACATGCGCTGATCGAGGATCCGGTCCAGTTTGCAGATCTGGAACTGGTAGTCATTGACGAACAACATCGCTTCGGTGTGGATCAACGTGCTTTGTTGCGTTCGAAAGGCAAGACACCGCACCTGATGGTGATGACCGCCACACCCATCCCACGCTCATTGGCATTGACGCTGTATGGCGACCTCGATCTAAGCATCATGGACGAGATGCCTGCCGGGCGACAACCAGTGGATACACACGTACTGCGTCCACAGGAGCGGGAGCGCGCGTACACACTGATCCGGTCGCAGATCAAAGCGGGGCGGCAGGTTTTCATCATTTACCCATTGGTCGAAGAAAGTGACAAGGTTGAAGCCCGCGCTGCTGTGGATGACCACGAGACTCTTTCTAATGAAATTTTCCCCGACTTAAAACTTGGCTTGTTGCACGGTCGCCTGCGCCCTGACGAAAAAGATGCGATCATGCTCAAGTTTCGTAACAAGGAATTTGACATTCTGGTTTCAACCACCGTGGTGGAAGTAGGCGTAGACGTGCCCAATGCCACCGTCATGCTTGTGGAAGGAGCCAACCGCTTTGGCCTGGCGCAGTTACACCAGTTGCGCGGACGAGTTGGACGCGGCGCGGAGCAATCGTATTGCCTGTTGATACCTGATCATGAAGATGCGGTCGAGAATGAGCGTTTGCAGGCTATGGCCGAAAGCAATGATGGTTTTGTACTGGCCGAGCGTGACTTGCAACAGCGTGGCCCCGGTGAGTTTTTGGGGACCCGACAATCCGGATATGCTACCGGTCTGCGCATGGCCAGCCTGACAGACATTGACCTGATCGAAAATGCACGCTCGCACGCGCAGAAGTTATTTGATACAGATGCCGATCTGGAAAAACCTGAACACGCCTTGTTATCTGAAGCCCTGGAACGCTTCTGGGGTGATAGCAAAGGGGATGTTTCGTAGAGACAATTCGCGCCTATATCACAAATTCACGGAGTTTTGATGGTCAAAGCACTATTTCCCGGAACATTCGATCCAATTCACTATGGTCATATGGACATCGCCGAGCGCGCCTCGCGCTTGTTCGACGAAATCGTGGTTGCTGTTTATGATAAACCGATCAAAACGTTGTTCTTCTCGCCCGAAGAACGCATTTTTCTGGTGAAGCAGGCAGTCGACAGCAACCCAAAAATCCGCGTGGTCGGCTACAGCGGCCTGACGGTGGAATACGCCCGTGAGATAGCTGCGCAGGTCATTGTGCGCGGGTTGCGCGTCTTCTCAGATTTCGAGTTCGAGTTCCGCATGGCACTGGCTAATCATCGCCTGCGGCCAGATATCGAGTATATGGCGCTTATCACTGCCGAGGAACACACTTTTCTTTCATCAACCACTGTGCGCGAGATCGCTTTGCTGGGTGGTGATGTTTCAAGCATGGTACCGCCATTTGTAGAAGAAGCACTGAAGAAAACCTTGAGCAACATGGAAGACAAAGACGTTCCAAATGCACTCAGAGACTAAAAATCGGATAGAATAAGGGTATCCGTAGATAGTAAACGGAGGAGCCGATGGACATTCTGCAACTGATTGATCGCCTGGAAGAACTATTCAACGATGGAAAACCCATTCCCTTCACGCATAACGTTTCTGTGGATGAAGATCGTATGCTAGATATCATTGACCAGATGCGCATCGCCATTCCGGAAGAAGTAAAAAAAGCTCAGCAGTTACTCTCGCAGCGTGATCGCGTCATGGCACAGGCGCAAGAAGAAGCCAATCGCACCCTCGATTTGGCACGCGACAAAGCGGATGGCTTGGTGAATAAAGATGGCATTGTCCAGGAGGCTGAACGACGCGCCGAACAAATTTTGAGCCAGGCGCGCGCTGATGCCGAGGCTACCCGTCACGAAGCCGATGACTACGTGATAGAAACGTTAGCCCGCTTGCAGGATGAACTAAATCGTTACACTACCCAGGTCAATAATGGCCTACGGACGCTCGAGGATGAACGCATGCGTCGATCAGTTCCGGCCTCAATTCCAAAGGCGCCTATTCCAGCGGAAAGTAAAGGCAAAAAGAAATAGCATAACATCACGCCCCGTGAATTTCACGGGGCGTGATTGATACAGTCACTTAGCCATGGCCGATAGCGTAGGGAGAATTAAAAATTAAATCCTTTCCGTCCAAGATGGATGGGCATATTTCTCAGCGGCGAGTTCCTCTGCACGTGCCAATTCGGACTCAGTCAATTCCCCCGCCTCCAGTTTCAACCCCAGTTGCGCTTCAAAAGCCTGGATGAAAGCCTGCGCAGCAGTTTCCCAAGTCACTGCCTGCCCTAAAACGGACGCGATTGTCGTTGCGTGCGCTATCAAGCGCTGTATAGCCCTTTCCCTCGCAGATTCGTCTGCGAAAATCAGCGCCTGGCAAATGCGGGTCAGATCTCCGCTCAGAGGCAGGGAACCGTGCTGCAATACGCTTGCTTTGCGGCGGGCCTGGGCCGAGCCGATCAATTTCTTGCCATTCACTGTAATCTCATATGTCGATGGAACTTCAAAACAAACTGGGTTTGAGGCGCTGCCGCTCTCCGCTTTACCCTTTTTCATCTCAACAGGCAAACCCAGATCACGGATGGCGGCTTGCAATGCAACCGCCAAGCGATTGTAAGATTCGAGCACCGTGCCTGCTAATTTAGGTTCATCAGCAGGGCCAGCGACAGAGTAGGTCAACTCATCAGTATGCAAGATCGCACGCCCACCGGTCACGCGTCGCACAACTTCCCAGCCGTGGGCTTCTAAACGGGAGTTGTCCACATCCGTGAAGGGCTGCGCATATCCGAGCGAAAGGCAGGGAGGATCCCAGGCAAATAAACGCAAGGTCGGCAATTCTTCGCCGCGCCCGGCATGCTCGAGGACGGCTTCGTCTATGGCCATATTCCATGCACCGCACGCGGGAGGGGTTTTGATTAGTCGCCAGGTTGTCATAGGATGGGTATTGTACTCAAAAAAAAGCGGTTTTCATTCAAAGAGATACTGTATTTAATTTCGAATAAAAAACCAGCAAGATTCGTATTGTTAGTAGAAAATCTGCTGAAAGGGATTGTTTTTTCAAGAAGGTAAGGAGAATATACATGGAAGGCAAAATTAGGTAGTCTCCCTCAATAGTGTTGAAAGGTGTAAACTTGGGTAAACTGACTTGA